>JAKAYL010000067.1 GCA_021809545.1 Thermoplasmata archaeon | reverse complement strand
GTGGAAACGGACTCCACCCGGACCTCGAAGCTTCACCCGTCGTTCAATACCGTAGAACGCCGGGGCTCCGAGCTCACTTTCTCCCCCTCATGAAACGTCCGGGGGGAAGGCAAGGGGAGTACCAATCCCCTGAGAGGAGGGCGCTCACGACCTTCCGGCCCTCTGCTCGCACCCGGGCGCGTGCACACCGTGGGGGCAGGGGCCCTCCGTCGGGTGGCTTTCTCGGCTACCGTTTCAGGAAATCTTTCGGGGCCCGGGCGATCAGTCGATCCAACTGCCCGGCTATGTCCTTGCGGACGGGTACTCCGTGCCCGGGAAGGAGCAACTCCACGTCGAGCTTGCGGAGAACCTGCAGGGAGTCCACGGCCTTCGAGATGTCGGCCGCAAACCCCGGGGCCCCCAGCGTGAGAGCCCCTCTGCGTTCCACAACGGAGTCTCCCGAAAAGAGGATCTTCCGTTCCGGATGGTAGAAGGCCACCTCCCCCAGGGTATGCCCCGGAACATGCACGACCTGGAACGGACCCACCGTGTCCCCGTTCTCAAGGACGCGGGCGACCGGCACCACTCTGGGATGAACAAAGAGCCTGAGGATGGCAGGTATGCGCGGGGTCTGGTGGCCGTCCACGAAGGGGGCATCGGCCGAGTGGCACGCCACGATGGCATGGCTCTCTTCCTGCACCGCGGCAGCCCCGCTGATGTGGTCGACATGCTGGTGGGTCAGCAGGATCGAACTTATCTTCGAGAAGCTGGCCCCGGCCCGTTCGAAAGCCTTCCGTACGGGCTTCGCCTTTCGGGACATCGTGGTGTCGATCAGGTAGGTCCCCTTCGCATCCTCGAAGACGTACGCATTGACAAATCCGGCGATCCGCCCGACTCCCTCCTCCACCGGTTCTCCGATCATGGTTTGCCCTGCTGGGTGATGGGCGTGCTGAGGCCCCTTCCTCCAAAACCTTTCCGGGGACCTTCCCCCCTCCGCGGGAAACGAGGGACTCCGCTCCGCCTCGGGACCGTGGGCCTCCCTCGGGGCGCGCCCACTTATTACGATACCTTAATAAATGGACCACCCTCTGACCGTCCATGCCCGCTCGGTTCTGCTCGATGCCGCGAGAGAAGCACGACTCGCGACCTGAGGTCTGCCACTTGGCGACCGTCGCGTATGCCGGGGGACGCGTTCAGGCCTGCCGCCGTGAAACGCTCATCCGTTAACGGAGCAGGAGATGTCCATGCGTTCTCGACCCGCAAGCAAGAAGGCGCGACCCTCGGCCCAGACTCGCTCAGGTGTTGCCGGACTTCGACTCGACAAGCTCTGGGAGGAGATCATGGCGTGCAGCCACCTCCTACGGAGGGAGGCGGGAGGGATCTTGGAGACCCAAGGGGTGTTCCTCAGCGAGTACCGGGCCCTTCGAGTATTGGAATACGGACCCTGCACGCTGGGACAGGTAGGACGGCAGCTGGGACTTACCCCGGCCACCCTGACGACCCTCGCCCGCGGGCTGGAACACCGGGGTTGGGCGAAACAAACCCCCTCCAAGGTCGACGGAAGGGCGTCGCTGCTGGAGATAACTCCCTCGGGGATCCGCACCCTTCGGCAAGCCCAACGCGCGGCCAATCTTCACCTCAAGAAGTTCGAAAAGGCCCTGCCGCCCACCGGCCGGGGCCGCCTTGCCCGGGACCTGCAGCAGCTCAGGTTGGCCCTGGAGAAGGCCGAGGACGAGGAGGGGTAGCGGGACATGGTCGAGTACAAGTGGACGGTGCTGTCGAACACCACCATCGGTGCCCTCCTCGCCTCCATCAACAGCACGATCATCCTCATCTCGCTTCCCGCCATCTTCCGGGGGCTCGACATCGACCCCTTCGCCGGCTCGAACTTCACCTTGCTCATCTGGGTCCTCCTCGGGTATGGGATCGTAACCGCGACCCTCCTCGTGACGGTGGGACGGATCTCGGACATGCTGGGCCGGGCCCGCATGTACAACCTTGGGTTCGCCATCTTTGCCGCAGGCTCCGTCCTTCTCTTCCTTATCCCGAGCTCAGGGACGACCGGGGGTCTGGAACTCGTCCTGTTCCGGATCGTCCAAGGGGTCGGAGGAGCGTTCCTCTTCGCCAACTCCGCGGCCCTCCTTACCGACGCCTTCCCGCACGATGAACGGGGGAAAGCCCTCGGGATCAACCAGGTCGCGGCCATCGGAGGCTCCGTGGTCGGTCTGGTCCTGGGCGGTATCCTCGTGGGCTTCGGGGACATCCATCTCGGGGCCCTGTCCATCCCCGCCTGGAGGGTCCTCTTCCTGGTGAGCGTTCCCTTCGCTGTTTTCGGCACGGCGTGGGCCTATCTCAAGCTCCACGACCTGCGAGCCCCCGCCAAGGGTCAGAAGATCGACTGGGCAGGGAACATCCTCTTTGGGGCCGGACTCACGATCCTGCTGGTGGCGGTCACCTACGGATTGCTCCCCTACGGCGGGCAGCTGATGGGCTGGACGAGCCCCTGGGTGATCGCCGGCATCGTGGCGGGGATCGCCATGCTGGTCCTCTTCCTGTGGGTGGAGACCAAGGTCCCCGAGCCCATGTTCCGGTTGCACCTGTTCCGGATCCGCGCCTTCGCCGCGGGCAACGTGGCGGGGTTCCTGGGTTCCATCGCCCGAGGAGGGGTGATGTTCATGCTCATCATCTGGTTCCAAGGCATCTGGCTTCCCCTCCACGGCTACTCGTTCTCCGAGACCCCTTTCTGGGCCGGGGTCTACATGCTCCCGATGATCGGGGGTTTCATGGTCTTCGGCCCCGTGAGCGGCTGGCTCTCCGACCGGTTCGGGGCCCGATATCTGGCCAGCCTGGGGATGGCCATCGGTTCCCTGACGTTCTTCCTCTTCCTGACGCTGTCCTACAATTTCGCATACTGGCAGATGGGGGTCCTTCTCTTCGTCCAGGGCTCCGGGATGGGGATGTTCGCCGCCCCGAACACGGCGGCGATCATGAATTCCGTCCCCGCCGAGCACCGCGGGGCGGCCTCGGGCATGAGAGCCACCCTTCAGAATGTGGGGTCCCAAGTCTCGATGGTCATCTTCTTCACCATCGTCATCGCGGGGCTGTCCTCGGGCCTGACCGGGGCCGTCCATTCCGCGCTCCTTTCTGCGAACGTGTCACCTCCCGTGGCCACCCAGCTCGCCACGGCGGTGGGAGCCAATCCCACCGGCGCCCTCTTCGGAGCCTTCCTGGGCGTGAATCCCATGACGCAGCTCCCCTTGTCGATCCAGAGCCTCCTTCCGCCCGTGGTGTTCACCAAGGAATGGTTCCCGCACGCCATCGCTCCGGCGTTCATGCAAGGGCTTGACGAATCGTTCCTGATCGCAGGGATCATCACCGTGATCGCGGCCCTCGTCTCCCTCCAGCGGGGGGACAAGTACATCCATGAGCTCCAGAATTCCACGCCCACCAAGGATCCCGCTCCCTCCTCAAGCCCAGAGAAGGAGACTCCGTCTTACAGCGGCGGGACCGCTAAGTGACCTGGGACATCCTAGGGTTGGGGTGACCGTCGGGTCGTCCGGGACGAACCGGGTCGAGCCACGGGATGAGTCCACTACGAAGAAGCTGAGCAGGGTCTGTTCCGAAGGTCTGGCGGAGCCGGTGGCACAAGAGAGCCGCGGGAGGGATTTGAACCCTCGACCTGCTCCTTACCAAGGAGCCGCTCTACCACCTGAGCCACCGCGGCGGGTTGGGACCGGTTGGGTTGGGGTTAGCGTGGCGCCTTATTATGGGTTCCCTTTCGCCGCGCGGGCGGGTCCCATGGCCATCTTCCAGGCCCGGTCGACCCACTCCTGGTAGGTCGTCGCGGTGGAAACGGAGAGATCGAGGACGCTCCCGAGGAGGTCCCGGCCGCTCTTTTCCCAGAGTTCCATCCAGGGGCGCATCAGGTAGTCCGGGTGGTCGACCCCGATCTCCTTCTTTGCCTCCTCGTAGGCGGCCCACTGTTCCTTCCAGGGGTACTGCTGTTCCCGGGAACCCCAGGTGGTGCGGCCCTGAAAGCGGGGCTCCCGCTTCTCGAGGAAGGCCTTCATGCCCTCCTTCTGGTCCTCGGTCTGGAAGAGGACGCCCCAGAGGTCCCGCTCGTACTCGAGGCCGAGGAGGCGGGTGGCATCGGAGGCGTAGTTGACGGCGTATTTTGCGGCGGCGATGGCGGTCGAGCCCTTGGAGGCGAGGACCTTGGCGAGGGACTTCGCCTCTTCGAGGAGCTTGGCGGGAGGAACGACCCGGTCCACGAGGCCGTCCCGGAGGGCGACCTCGGCCGGCACCTTCTCCCCGGTGAGGATCCAGTGGCGGGCCCGGGCGACCCCGATGGCGCGGGTCAGCCGGCGGGAGCCTCCCCAGCCGGGGAGGACGCCGATGTTGATCTCGGGCTGGGCAAAGACGGCGTCCGAGGCGGCGACGATGAAGTCGCACGCCAGGGAGATCTCGCAGCCGCCCCCGAGGCAGAAGCCCCGGATGGCCGCGATGACGGGCACGGGTGAGCGTTCCAGGAGGTTCGTGAGCGCCTGGCCCTTGGCGGAGTAGCGGACCGCTTCCTCCAGGGTCATGCCGGCCATCTCCTTGATGTTCGCACCGGAGGAGAAGGCCTTGTCTCCGGATCCGGTCAGGATGATGCAGCGGACCTGGGGGTCGTCGGTCATGGCGACGGCCGCCTCCGCGAGGGCGTCGAGCACGCGGCTCGTCAGAACGTTGTAGGGGGGGTTCTGGAGGGTGAGGATGGCAATGGGTCCTTCCTTCTCCACTTTGACGGGTTCGAGCGCCGGGTTCTGTTCCTTTCCTTTCATGTTCCTTCCTTTGGGATCACTTCAAGAACCACTCGGCCACGGCGGGCCACATCTCCCGGTGACCTTTGCGGCTGGTGGAGAGTCCAATGTGGCCTGACGGGAGCTCGAAGTGTACCTTCTCCTTGCTGCCCATGTAGCCCAGTCCCCGGACGGTGCACTCGGCGGGAACGATGGTGTCCTGTGTCCCGACGATGCTGGCGACGGGCATGCGGATGTTCTCGAGGTGGAGGGTCTTCCCGTCGAGCTTCCAGGTGCCCTTGACGAGCATGTCCTTCTGGTAGCCGTTCGTGACGACCTCGGCGTAGGTGGGGCCGGCCATCGGGATCCCGTCGAGGTTCCACTTCTCCATGCGGAGGAAGTTCTCGATGAACTCGGTGTCGTCGAGGCGCATGAGGAGGGCCCGGTACTTCTCGTAGCCGGTCCGCAGGGGGTCCAGCATGTCGAAGGCGGAGTTGAAGAACTGGGGCGGGACGAGCCCGTAGGTGCGGGCGATCTTCCAGGCGTCGAACCCTGGGGCGTGCGCCCAGACGTTGAGCAGGCTCTGGGTGGAGGTGAAGGCGACGGGCGCGGCCATGAGGCCGAGCTTCCGGATCCTCTCGGGGTGAAGCGCGGTGTACATGGTGGTGAAAGTGCCTCCCATGCAGTACCCAAGGAGGCTGATCTTGTCCTCTCCGGAGATCTTGCGGACCTTCTCCACGCAGTGGTCAACGTAGCCGTTGACGTAGTCGTTGACGGTCAGGTCCTTGTCCTCCAGCGTGGGGCTGCCCCAGTCGACGAGGTACACGTCGAGCCCCTTCGCGAGGAGGTCCTCCACGACGGAGAGGCCGGGCTGGAGGTCCATGATGTAGGGCCGGTTGATGAGGGCGTAGACGAGCAGGACGGGCGGGCGCTCCTTCCCCTTGAAGGCGGGGGGAGTGTCGTAGTGGAAGAGCTGGAGGCGATCCTCCCGGTAGACGGTGGAGTGGGGGGTCATCCCCACCTCCACCTTCGGGGGGTTGGTCGCAAGGGCGATCGCCTTGTTCAGACGTTCGTAGAACTCCATGATGGGGGCATGGGGCAGCCCCGTCCCCCCTGCGCTAGCCGCGCCGCTGCTCGACATCCTGTAAGAACCGAGGTCTTGGACTACCTAATCTTTTCTTCCAGTTGGTCGACCTTCTCGGAAAGGGCCTTCAGGGTCTTCCTCAGCTCGGAGATGTCGTCCCGGGTGGGGAGCGAGCCGACGATGCTGGCCAGCCCTCCTTGCTCGGCGAAGGACTTCTGGGCCTCGAGGGCCGAGTCCAGGGTGCGTCCGAAGAGGGTGACGAAGTTCGGGCTGGTGAGGTAGCTGTAGGAGAGCTTCCGGAAGTTCTCAGAGAACTCCCGCAGCGCCTGCTCCTGCGTCTTGACGAAGTCCTCGTAGTTGAGGCCGGGGCGGAAGGCCTGGCCGTAGCGCTCGGAGACGTTCCCGAGGACATCCCGCCAGAACTTCTGGACGAGCTCGGTGGCGTTCCGGGCCTGCTGCTCGGGGGTGAGGGTCTCGGTCGCCGTCGGGGGGACCGCGGTGCGGCTCCAGGCGGTGAAGAGGTCCTTCTGGACGTTGGATCCCGTGGTGAGGGCATCGGCGACCTTTTGGCCGACCTCCTCCGCGAGGTGGGTCCATTCCTGGTAGCGGGCGTTGACCTCCCTCAGGTCCTCCTGGGTGGGGCGGGGCTGGGAGACGTCCTTCGCGGCGGCGGACCAGCGTTCGTAGAGGCGCTGCTGCTCCTCGCCGAAGCGCTTGATGGACTCCGTGGTGGTCTCGCCCAGTTCCTTGGCGAAGTTGACCCAGGTGGAGAGGTACTCTTCCCCGGGGGCGGTGAAGGTGCCGTGCTCAACCTTGACCTCTTCTCCGGCGGGGACCTTCTGTTCGGTGGTTTCGGACTTTCGGGCGGTAGACTTGCTGGTTTTCTTTGCGGGCATTTTTCCCTCCTTATTCCTTCTTCGTTTCACTGAGGATCTCGCTCACCATGCCGGTGATCGTCCCGGTGCCCTTCGGGGGAACCCCGAGGACAGGGAAGGACTCGGCCACGCGCTGCAGGAAGGAGAGCTGCTCCTCCGTCGCCTTGGTGAGCTGGCGGTAACTGTACCACGAGTATTCCAGGAAGTCCTTCTGGACGTGGCGCGTCCAGTTGAGGTACGCCTCGAAATCCTTGGCCCCGAGGGTGTTGACCCGGCCGAGGGTCTCCCCGACCTGCTTCCATGCGTTCAGACTGGCTCCTAGGCTCCACTGGTTTTCTTCGCTCATATGTACATACCTCCGTTTAGATTGAGGACCGACCCGGTGATGTAATTCGCCTCCTCGGAGACGAGGTAGACGACGGAAAGGCCCACTTCGCGCGCCGTTCCGAAGCGGCCCATCGGGATCTGGGAGAGGATCTTGGCGCGGACCTTCTCGGGGATCCCCTGGACCATGGGCGTGTCGATGAAGCCGGGGGCGATGACGTTCACCGTCGTCCCTCGGGGGGCGAGCTCGCGGGCGAGCGCCTTGGTGAAACCGATGATGCCGCTCTTGCTGGCGGCGTAGTTCACCTGCCCGACGTTGCCCATCTGGCCAACGAGGCTCGAGATGTTGACGATGCGGCCCTTGCCGCTGTCCACGATCTCCTCGACGAAGGCCTTGGTGCAGTGATAGACACCGGAGAGGTTCACCTGGATGACCTCCTCCCACTGGTCCTCCGTCATCTTGGTGAAAAGGCTGTCCCGGTTGATCCCGGCGCAGTTGATCAGCGTGTCGATCTTGCCGAACTTCTCGTGGATCTGGTCCCGCATGACGGTGACCTCCCCGATCTTGTCGATCTGGGCCTTGATCGCGGCGCTCTTCTGACCGAGGTTGCCGATCTCCTTGACGATCTTGTCCGCCTCGGTGGTGTTCTTGTTGAATTGGATGGCGACGTCCGCTCCCTCTTCGGCGAGGCA
>JAKAYL010000015.1 GCA_021809545.1 Thermoplasmata archaeon | reverse complement strand
GGAGCTCGGAGGCCCCGGACGCTCCCAAGGGCCGTGGCCAAGGACCGGACCCGCTTCGCCTGGGCGAGCGCCAAACGCTGGAGTCCCCGCGGACCGAGAACGGTTGCGTAAGAGACAAAGGCCAGCGCCATGAGGGAATGGTTGGTGCAGACGTTGGAGGTGGCACGCGAGCGGCGGATGTGCTGCTCCCGTGTCTGTAGGGTGAGGGTGAAGGCCCGACGGCCCCGTGCGTCCTTTGTGGCCCCTACCAGGCGCCCGGGAAGCTGGCGGACGGCGGCGTTCCGGGTCGCCATCAGTCCGAGGTAAGGTCCCCCATAGGACAGGGGAATGCCGAATCCCTGGCCCTCGGCCACCACGATGTCGGCCCCCCAGGAGCCCGGGGGTTCGAGGAGCGTGAGCGCCATGGGATCGGCGGAGACCACGAGCGGAACGTCTCCGATCATGGATTTCAGGGTCGGCAGGCGTCCGTCGACGATCCCGAGAGAATCCGGGAGTTCCACGATGACGCCGGCCACATCCTTGGCCGACTCCTGCCGGATGAAATCGAAGTCCAGGAGACCCGTGGACCGGTCCCAAGGGATGTCGACCAGTGTGAGCCGGGCCCCGCGGGCGTAGTTCTCCAGCACACTGCGCCGTTCCCAATGCAGGTTGCCGGGCACGAGGACACGGCTCCCTTCGTGAAGACGGCCGGCCATGAGAAGTCCCTCCGCCAGGGCGCTGGCTCCGTCGTAGAGGGAGGCGTTGGCCACCTCCATGTTCGTCAGTTCCACCCAGAGGGACTGGAACTCGAAGAGCGACTGGAGGGTCCCTTGGCTCGCCTCGGCCTGGTACGGAGTGTAGGAAGTGTAGAACTCGGAGCGCTGCAGGATCCCGTCCACCACCGCAGGGGTGTACCGATCGTAGAACCCGCCCCCGAGGAAGATGTCGTATCCCGAGAGGGGCTTGTTCCGCTCCAGGAGCCCGCGGACCCGGGCGGCGAGGGACGCCTCGTCCAAGGAAGGCTGGAGGCCGATCCGCCCCATCCGCGCCCGTTTCGGAATGTCTCGGAAGAGCTCTTCGACGGTGCCGATCCCGAGCGACTTCAGCATCTCGGCGTCTTCCCAATCCGGCGGAATCCAGTTGACCATGGTGGGACCCTCCCCAGTTGGAGCATGCTACGGGGACCAAAGATAATCCTTTCGCCAGGAGCCCGCCCCCGCCAAAGCCCCCGACCCAGGACGGAAGGGCGAGGCCTGTCGCTCTCGGGCGAGCCAAAGATTATAAGGCAGGCCGACGGTTCCTCCTCTCCGATGGGGAAAGGAGTCGTGCTGATGTCGGGGGGGATAGATTCCCCGGTCGCAGCGGAGCTCATGCTCGCCCAGGGCCACACGCTCATCGGCGTGCACATGGACAATCGACCCTTCACGGACGATAGCCCCCTTGAGAAGGTCCGCGACCACCTGAAGCTCTTGGAGGCCCGCCATTCCACGAAGATCCCCCTCTACGTCGTGCCCCACGGCTCGACCCAGATCACCCTCATGCGAAACACCGAACGCCATTTCGGTTGCGTTCTCTGCCGCCGGTTCATGTGGAGGTCCGCGGAAGCAGTGGCCGAAAGGGAGGGCGCCACCTTCCTGGTGACCGGAGAATCTCTCGGCCAGGTGGCCAGCCAGACGCTCGAGAACATGCGCACCGCCACCGCCTCCGTCAAGATCCCCATGGTCCGTCCCCTGGTCGGCCTGGACAAGCAGGAGATCGAGGAGATCGCCAAGAGGATCGGCGCCTACGACATCTCCATCCGACCGGGCATCTGTTGCCAGGCCGTCCCGGACAAGCCCGCGACCCGCTCGGACCTCATCCGGATCGGGGCAGAGGAGACGAAGATCGACGTCTCCAAGATCCTCGAAGAAGCGGTCCGAAAGTCCGTCGTCCTATAGTCTCCGGAGCATGCCCCCCCAGGAACTCCGTTATCGGGAACTCCGTCTCTGCTCGGGCAAGGGGTCCTACGAGGCCATCCCCCAGCGCCCCGTGCGGCTGCACCTCCCTCGGGTGAAGACCCAGGTGGAAAAGATGGGGAGAAACGTCCTCGATGCCCGGGTCATGCTCATCCTCGAGGGCCCTCCAGAGACCACCGTGATGCAGGATGGTCGCGTGCTCATCAAGACCCGAGACCCTGAGACGGCCCATGCCGAGTTGGAGCGGCTACGCCCCCTGCTGGTCGCCTCCGTGTAGATCCCGGGCGTCGCTTTCGCACCGAAGCACCCGCCCCATCCAGAGGAGCCGAACGGGCGTACCGCTTCCCTTCTCCCGTTGAAGCAGAGCGCTTCGCAGTCTTCCCGGCGCATCCCGAACGGGCCACCGATATGGCTCGAGGGTCCCTCCCTCCATCGGAGGCGCACGGTGGCCTAAAGCAAGGGTTATCTACAGGGAGACACTCTACAAAAAAGCATGGAAGAAGTATGGGTTGCCGGGGCAGCGATGAACCGCTTCGGTAAGGTATCAGAGAAGGGGCGGGAGATGGCAGCATCTGTCAGCCTCGATGCGATAGAAAATTCCGGAATCTCCCCCAAGGACATCGGTTACACCTTCGTATCGAATGCCTTCGGGATCGCGGAGCGGCAGGCCCACTTGGGTCCGCTGATCAACACCGCCCTCGGGATCCCCGAGGTGCCCAGCTGCACGATCGAGTCGGCCTGTTCCTCCTCGTCCGCGGCGTTGCACGAGGCCTTCGTGCACATCGCCGGGGGCTTCATCGACGCCGCCCTCGTGGTCGGTGTCGAGAAGTTGAGCCACCTTGAGACCCTCGCAGCGACCAGCTACTTCGCCATGGGTGCGGACTACGCCTTCGAGTCCCGGAACGGGGCCACGTTTCCCGGGCTCTACGCGACCCTGGCCTCCGCCCACCTCAAGAAGTACGGGACGAAGCAGGAGGAGCTTGGGGCGATCGCGGTGAAGAACCACCTGAACGCCTCGAACAATCCGCACGCCCATTTCCAGAAGCCCATCAGCATGGAGACCTATCTCAATTCCCCGACGATCTCCTGGCCGCTCAAGCTCTACGATTGCTGCCCCTTCTCGGACGGGGCCTCCGCCTTGGTCGTGGTGAACGCCGCGAAGTTCAAGAAGGACATCAAGGGTCAGCCCGCCGCGATACGGGCCTCCGCCCGTGCCGGGAGCATCGCCGCACTCCAGGACCGGACAGACCTGACCGCGATCCCCGCAAGCCGGACCGCCGCCGACAAGGCGCTGAAGCAGGCCAAGATGGAGCGGAAGGACATCAACTTCATGGAAGTTCACGACTGCTTCACCATCGCCGAGGTTCTCGCGATGGAGGACATGGGATTCTTCCCGAAGGGCGCGGCCGCGAAGGCTGCGGCCGAGGGCGTCACGGCCCACGACGGGAAGCTCGCGGTCAACCCCTCCGGCGGGCTCAAGGCCAAGGGCCACCCCGTGAGCGCGACCGGCGCAGCCCAGATCGTGGAAATCATGGAGCAGTTCGCTGGCAAGGCCGGCAAGCGCGAAGTGCCCCACGCCACGGTGGGACTTGCCCACAATGTGGGAGCGACCGGCGGAAGCTGCTCTGTCCATATCCTTCAGAAGGTGTGAAACATGTCGGAAACTGGCTCCAAACCCATCTATACGATCGACGCGTTCGAACACGGCTACCAGGAGGAAGGGAAGATCTTCGGCACCGAGTGTTCCCAGTGCCACCACCGGCAGATGACGCAGGTGTTGCTCTGCCCGAGCTGCGGAAGCAAAGCGCTCAAGCAGATCGAGCTCGCGACCACCGGGAAGGTGCGTTCCTTCACGGTACAGAACGTGCCCTCCGACGAGTTTCTCAACGATGCACCCTATGGCTATGCCCTCGTCGACCTGGATGACGGCACCGTGGTGAGCGGGTGGCTCCCCGAGGCGAAGTCCGAGAAGGACATCCAGATCGGGGACAAGGTCCAGTGGAAGAAGTCCTACAAGGTCGGCCTCATCTTCGAAAAGGTCCAGTAGCCATGGTCGCGCAGCCCAACCCCGCCCGTGGTAGCGCCGTCGGGCCTCACGCGGCCGGAGGTTCGAAGGCCATCCCGCGACCCCGCCTGCGGGACCTGGATCTCTCCCCGGGAAAGCGGGTGCGCCTGACCCGCATGCTCTACGAGCACGGCCCGGGAGGCGGCACGCTCCTCATCCTCCCCATCGACCAGGGGTTGGAGCACGGACCTGTCGACTTCTTTTCCAACCCCGACTCCCTTGACCCGTCCTATGAGTTCGCCCTCGCTCTCGAGGGGGGTTTCTCAGCCATCGCGCTCCACATCGGGCTCGCCGAGAAGTACCTTCGGGAATACGCGGGGAAGGTCCCGCTCATCCTCAAGATCAACGGCAAGACCAACATCCCTCCGGACGGGGCCGCCTTCTCGCCGCTCACGGCCACCGTGGAGGACGCGGTACGCCTCGGCGCGGACGCCGTCGGGTACACGCTCTACGTGGGTTCCCCCGCGCAGGATCGCGACATCGCCCAGGCGATGGAGGTCCGGGCCGATTGCGAGAAGTACGGGATGCCCCTCGTTGTCTGGGCCTACCCCCGCGGGGATGCGATCTCGAAGAAGGGAGGACGGGAGTCCCTCTACGCGGTCGAGTATGCTGCCCGGGTCGCCCAGGAGATCGGCGCGGACATCGTCAAGGTGAACTATCCGGTGCCCGGGCCGAACGACAAGGATTCCCCGGCCCCCTACAACACCCTCAACCTGAGCAAGGAGGAGATGTTCCAGCGAGTCGTGCGTTCCGCAGGACGGACCATGGTGCTCGTCTCCGGGGGCGAGAAGATGGGGGATGACGAACTCATCCACAAGGTGCGCTCCTCCCTCGAAGCAGGTGCCACCGGGATCATCTTCGGCCGGAACCTCTGGCAGCGGAAGCATGACGAGGCCCTCGCCATCACTTCCCAGATCCGCTCCCTCTTCAAGGGGTACGGGGACGATTCCCAGTAGTCCCGACCTCTGGGTGATCCTCGCCTGCGAGGATTCCCCGAAGCTCTGCACCGGGCGGAAGGCCATCCATCTGGGACTCGCCCGTCCCGCCACCCCACGGCAGCATCCTTCTCCCGGCGCGCTCCTCCTGGACCCCTACTCCGATATCCCGCTCAGCCGGGCGGATGCGCGCATCGTCTCGGAATTCGGCCTTGTGGTGGTGGACTGTTCCTGGAACCGCCTCTCCGACCGCGGGAGGTATCCCGATTCGGCCCCCTTCCTCCGGAGGTCCCGGGTGCGACGCCGGCTCCCCCTTCTCTTCGCCGCGAACCCGCAGCACTATGGGAGGCTCACCCAACTGAACACGGCGGAAGCGCTCGGGGCCTCGCTGTACGTGCTCTACGGAAAGGAAACGGCGCGGACGTTCCTGGATCGGTTCTCCTTTGGACCCTCGTTCGCCGCCCTCAACGAAGTCTTGGTGGAGGAATATCATTCCGCCGCGGGAGCGGAGGGGATCCGCCAAGTGGAGCTCCGCCGTTTCTCCACGAAAGGACCGGGCTCGGGCACTCCTTGAAGCACCGAAGAGTGGCAAGGTTTATCACGTCCCGAGACTTACAATAGAAGGTAGGTGACAGAGTGGATCTGGAAGTTGTCCCGGGCATAGTTCCCTCCATCCTCGCCACCCTCGGTCCCCAAGATTCGGTCTTCTGTGAGCACGGGATCATGCTCTACAAGGAACCGCAGGTGAGGGTGGACCGGAAGAACACCGCCGGCGGAGGCTTTCTGAAGACCATGGAGCGCAACACGGTGGGGGGGATCCCTTACTTCCTCACGGAGTTCGTAGGACCGGGTCACGTGGCGTTTTCCCGGGACGGAGTGGGGGAACTCCGCGTGCTCGAACTGGCGGTGAACGAGGAGATCGACGTGGCCGACGGTTCGCTCGTCTGCGCGGAGAACACGCTCCGCTACGACATGTCCTACATCAAAGGAACCAATCGCCCGGGGCGGATGATCGGTTTGTGGATGGACCGGCTCATCGGGCCTGGGAAGCTCGCGATCCACGGTTACGGGAACATCATCTCGATGACACTGGCTCCTCGCGAGGTGGTCCTCTGCGACTTCGGGGCGCTCTTCTACAAGAGCGGCACGGTGCAGACCCGGACACTGAACATCCCCTTCGGGGGCGGACTCCTGGGGAAGTTGGAGTCCTTCGAGGCGCTCGAGCTCATCGGGCCCGGCAAGGTGGCCCTCCAGAGCGTCGATCCCAAGCAACCTCATTACTAGCGGAGAAAGGAAGAACATGCCGATACCAGACGAGTTCGTGAAGAAACGGACAGAAGTCACCGTCAGCCGAGCGACGATCAAGGAAGTCAAGTGCCGGAGTTGCGGGGCCAAAGTGGGCTCCGAGAGCGTCAAGGACGGGTACATGAAGTGTGGGTATTGCGGTACCAGCTACGCCCTTGAGGTCAACGAATAGGGGCTCCGGAAGGAGAAAAGAAGAACCATGAAAGCAGATACTGTGGGAAGCATAACGCCGGCGATCCTCGTGACCTTGAACACCGGCGAGAAGGTGCTCTCCGAGCACGGTATCATGCTCTACATGGAACCCACCGTAAAGCTGCAGCGGCGGACCCAGCGCTCTCTCGGGGTCAGCCGGGCCCACCTCATGGGCATGCACGCCACCGGGGACAACGAAGAGAACTACTTCTTCGCCGAGTTCGAGGGGCCGGGACACGTCACCTTCTCCCGGGACCGGAGCGGGGATGCCCGCATCCTTAACCTCAACCCGCAGCAGGGACTGAGGGTCCGCTCCGGGCACTTGGTCTGCTTCGATGAGTCGGTACGGTACTACCCCATGGTCCTCGCCCGATGGGTGACCGGGGCGGGGGACGATCAGGAGGTAAACTACATCTTTGCCGACGAACTGACGGGACCCGGAGGTATCGTCTTCCAGTCCTACGGGAACATCCTGAGCTTCCAGTTACAGCCGGGGGAGACGATCCGGACCTCCGTTCACGGACTTCTGGCCCTCGAAAACACGGTCACACTGAATCTGAACTGGCTTGCCGGCATGCCGATGAACTCTCCCTTCGGAGGAGGCTTTCAAATGAACTCCCCCTTCGCGGGTGGCATGCAAATGGGCGGATTTCAACCCAACAACGCGATCCCTGTTCTCGACCTCACCGGACCGGGCGTTGTGATGGTGCACAGCGGGCTATGAAGCTGGACGTTCGAGGAGAATTCATCCCGGTCGCCCTGACCCAACTGGCCCCGGGAGAGGAGGTGTTCTGCGAGGGGGGACTCATGGTCTATTCAGACCCCTCCGTCCAGGTCGGCATCCGTCCGCTCACCCAGGGCGGGTTCGGACAGACGATGAAACGCACCCTGGTGGGAGGAATCCCCTTCTTCATGCACACCTACACGGGACCCGGCTACGCCGCCTTCTCCCGATTCTCCCCCGGCGAAATACGGAGCATCGACCTTCAGCCCGGGGAAACGTTGGACATCGCCGAGCACTCCCTTCTCCTCGCCACCAATACGGTGCAATACGACACCTTCTATGTCCAGGGCACCGGACGGATCGGCCGCATGATCGGCTTCTGGATGGACCGGCTGACCGGACCGGGCACCGTCGTCTACCATGGGCACGGGAACGTGCTCTCCTTCACCCTGGCCCAGGGAGAATTGGTGGAGATCGACCACGGGGCCCTCCTAATGAAGGACGCCTCGGTCCAGTTGCAGTCGTTCAACCAGCCCCTCGGAGGGGGACTCATGGGCCACGCCATGAGCTTCGAATGCCTGAAGGTTCAAGGCCCAGGGCGCCTCCTCGTCCAGACACTGGACCCGACCCGCGTCCATCACAAGGAATAGCGCGGCGGAAACCCGGCCGACACTCCCGGGTGACGAATGTCAGACACTGGACAAGTTACCGCCGTGAACACAGCTAAGGGAGACGGAACAGGGGGGATCCCAGCCAGGGAGGGCCGGATTTCCAACGGTCCCGGCAACTCCCTCCCAATGCCTTCCCGCTCCGAAAGCCTTTTCTTCACCGTAGGAATGTGGGTCTGGTACGAAAGGGCGCTCCTTCCGGGGCCCGCTCGTGTGACGCCTTGCCAGTGGAAAGCCAAGACTTATATACAGCTGACACCAATTACCTAATCGGCTGACAAACGTCAGACAAGGGAGAGAAAATGAAATCCATAGTGCAGGAGGCACTGGCACGCCACCAGCAGGGACGCAACATCGACGACAGGAGACCCACGGGACCCACCACACCTATTGCGCCGAGTCCCGACGACGAGGAACTTGCGAAGCTCGCAGAGCAACTCAAGGTCAACATCAAAATCATGGGATGCGGGGGCGGTGGCTGCAACACCATCAACCGCTGCACCGAGGAAGGAATCCAAGGAGCGGAGATGTGCGCCATCAACACCGATGCCAAGCACCTCATCACCATCCACTCTCCCCGGAAGATCCTCATTGGCAAGCGGGCCACGAAAGGCCTCGGGGCGGGAGCCCGCCCGGAGATCGGCGAGGAGGCCGCTCGCGAGAATGAGGAGGAGATCCGCACGTTCCTGCAGGGATCCAACATCGTCTTCGTCACCGCCGGAATGGGAGGCGGGACCGGAACGGGTTCGGCACCTGTGGCCGCCCGGATCGCGAAGGAGATGGGGGCGCTCGTCATGGGCGTGACCACCCTTCCCTTCAGTGCCGAGGGCAGCGTCCGTATGGAAGAAGCGAAGGATGGCCTCGAGCGCATGCGCTCGATGTGCGACACCACGATCGTCATCCAGAACGACAAGCTCCTCGAACTGGCGCCTCGGATGCCTCTCGATGCCGCCTTCAAGCTGGCCGACACGGTCCTCATGACCGCGATCAAGGGGATCACTGAGATCGTGACGAAGCCCGGCCTCGTGAACCTGGACTACGCGGACCTCATGACCGTCATGAAGGATGGCGGCGTGGCCCTCATCGGACTGGGGGAGAGCGAAGACACCACCGACCGAGTGACGCAGGCCGTCGGCGAAGCCCTGAACTCGCCGCTCTTGGGAGACGTCGACCTCAAGGACGCCCACGGAGCCCTGGTTCGGGTCATCGGCGGAGCCTCCATGACCGTCAGCGAGGCCCAGAAGGCAGCGGAGATCGTCGGCTCTCGGATCTCGAAGCGCGCCCGGATCATCTGGGGATGCACTGTGGACCCCTCTCCCGAGATGGAGAACTCCATCAAGGTGCTCCTGATCATCACCGGAGTGCGGGCAGCGAACCTCCTGGGATCGAAGGGTGGCGGCTACGCCAGCGGCGAGTCCTCCGAGACCATCGACCTCGTCCGGTAGGCCCCCCGCACGGAAGCGGTACCTGGGTGTAACCATCGCCGGGGAGGCAAACTCCCCGGCAACCTATTCCCGAATCCTGGGCTCCCTGGTGGGCCCTGTGGCGGGTTTCCGGTTCCGGGTCGTGAAGGTTCGACGGTCGGCGGCGTTAGTGGAACTCCCTTCTCCTGCCGTGGCCCTCGCCCGGAGAGCCTGGAACAGCCAAGGGGCCCGTACCTACCGGACCTGGGGCACCCTCCGGAAGGGCAAGAAGTGGCTCGCAAGCCAGTGGAAGACCTAAAGTAGTTACCCTTGCTAATTCACCTGTAGAGGAGAATTCCCCGTGCGCTCCCCCAAAACTCATCGTATCCACCGCAGGCGGCGGCTTCACCGCAGCGGTTCTCGAGGCGTGGCGAGCGCCATCGCGATCCTGTTCATCCTTCTCCTCATCGTGGCGGGGATCAATACCTATCTCGTGACGACCCTCCCCTCCCAGATGGCCGTGCTGGAGTACCAGCACACCCTCCACGTCGAGAGCGACTTCGTCCAGCTCCAGTCGGACATTCTGGCCGAAGCGAACCACCCCAACCTCCACGTTCAATTGGACACGCCGATCTCCATGCAGAGCCAGGGGATCCCCCCCTTCGGCTTCCCGGCGGAGAGCCTTCTCTCGGCCAACCCCTCCACCTCCGCCTCGGCCAATTTCTCCTACAAGATGGGGACCGTCTCGCATGTCCCCGTGGCCTGGAATGGGCCGATCCCCACCGGATGCTCGGGCTCCAACGTTACCTGGAGCTGCTCGGGGACCAGCAACGGGGTCCACGTTTACAACGCGAGCGGGAACCACACCACCCTGTCGGTCACTGTCAACGGTTGCGGTAGCTCGGGCTGCGTGGTCATCTACAATGTCTCGGGGTACTACGACACCATCAACATCATCTTCAAGGGGAACAACGTCGGCAATGCCACGGTGGTCGTTGAGGGCGCGCACAACGTGATCAATCTCAGCTACGGTGGAAGCAGCAAGAGTCACCGGTACGTCAACATGTTCATCTACGGACAGTACGATTCTTATGCGGCCGCGGTCAGCGGTGCCGGCAGCGGGCAGAACTTCGCCGGGGTCAATATCAACACCACCTTTATCGGGTGGAACGGGGGGCTCTGCCCAGCGACCACTCTCTCCCAGACCGATGTCTTCGGGGGCGTCTCCGTCGGGAACAATGCCCAGAATGTCTGGCAGAACGTGTCCTGGTGGAACAATCTGGGCTACACGAACTCCAGTTCACCCTTCTACATGCCCATTCCCCCCACCAACATCGGGAACAATGTCTCCTCTTCGAACGACTACCAGCACTTCGAGAACGACAGCGGATTCATCGCTTGCGCCTTCACGGTCGTCTCGGGCAGCGGATACCAGCAGGCGGCCCTGAGCGGGATCTTTGACGCACTCGACAACCGCTACTACCCGAGGGAGACGGTCGGTTTCGAGGAGGGGGCGGTGGTTGCGGGGACTTCTGCCATGAATTCCCAGATGGTCTCGGTCCCACTCCTCAGCGTCATCAAGACGCCCTACGGGTATGATGTCAACATCACGTTGATCCAGCTCGTCCTCACCGGGAACATGATCCGGAGCGGCGGGGGCATCACGAGCATCGAGACGCACCTCCTCGGGGTCAGCGAGTTCACCTATGCGAACTCGCCCAATTCGCTGCTTGGGAAGGCGCCCTTCTTGGTGAACCCCTTCTATCTCAACATCACGACGCTCTATCCCGGAGCGTGGTTGAGCTTCTTCAAGACGCTGTCCCAGGTCATCCCCTCCTCCGGGGCGAGTGCCACCTTCGCCCCTGAGAATGGCTATCCGACCTGGGAGGTCGTGGCCCCCCTCAAGGCGAACGGCTTCAACGTGCGGGTGATCACGGTCGGCGTCAGCTTCCTCTGACGGAACCTTCCGCCCTCCAGCACAACACTTATCTACAGTGAAGCAACTCCCGGACGGGTAACTGTCTTGGGAGAATCTGCGCCGGTCCGGCCCGAACGCGCCCTCATTGCGGCTTACGATCCCTCACTCTTCCTTCCACTGGCCCGCACGCTCACCAAACACTCTGTGGAGCTCTGGGCCACCTCGGGAACGGCCCGCCGACTCTCTTCCGAAGGCCTTCCGGCACGGTCCACGGAGGAGCTCACGGGGATTGGGGCGTGGTTTGGGGGCCGGGTAAAGACCCTACACCCCGCGATCTTCGGGGGTATCCTGGCTTCCCGGGAAGGGGAGGGCGCACGCGAGCTCAAGGAACGGGGGATCGCACCCTTTGACCTCGTGGCGGTGCACCTCTATCCCTTCGAGGCGGCACGTACCGTCACTCCCCCCAAAGGGGTCGAGGAGCTGACCGAGCTCATCGACATCGGAGGGGTCTCACTCCTGCGGGCCGCCGCCAAGAACCACCGATGGGTGGTATCCATCTCCTCTCCCGAAGACGCCGAGAAGGTCGCCCGGGAGATGGACGCTCACGAAGGACGCCTGAGCTTCGAGACCCGGAGGGAGCTGGCCCAACGCACCTTCCTCCACACCGCGACCTACGACGCCCAGGTCTCTTCTTGGCTCGCCGGCAACGGGGGCACGGATGGGCCTGACGCTCTCATCGTCGCAAGCCGGGTCGACGGGGAGAAGATGCGGTATGGTGAGAACCAGCACCAGAAGGCCTGGACCTATTCTCTGGCCCACCAAGCCCATCCCATGCAGCCTTGGCCGCTCACCGTGGTCAAGGGAGAGGCGCTTTCCTACAACAACTTCCTTGACGTCGACAATTCCGTTGCCATCGTGAACTGCTTCTCGGATCCGGCCGCGGCGGTGGTGAAGCACGGCACGCCGTGCGGCGTGGCCACGGGAAAGAGCCTGGTGGAGGCGCTGAACGCAGCCCTCGAAACGGATGCCGTGGCACGCTACGGTTGCGTCATCGCCCTTAACCGGGTGGTGGACGATGCCCTCGTGCAGGCGCTCACGGGAACCTTCGTTGACCTCCTAGCAGCCCCCGGCTTCACGCCATCCGCCTTGGAACGCCTGACCAAGCGCGCGAAACTGAAGGCGGTGCGCTTTGGGGAAGGGCTGGAAGGCCTGCTCCGATCGAAGCGCTACGAGGCACGGAGCGCCGCCGGACGCCTCCTGATCCAGGAGAGCGACCAGAAGGCCCTCGAGCCCTCCGCCCTGCGCCAGGTCACCCGACGGGCCGCCACTCCGGAAGAGATCCAATCCCTGAAGTTCGCCTGGAGCGTGGTCCGCCACGTGCGGTCCAATGCGATCGTCCTCGCCCGCGGTTCACGCACCGTCGGGATCGGCGGGGGCCAGACCAGCCGGGTCGGGGCCGTCCGGGAGGCCGTGGAGGTCGCAGAGGCCCGTTCGAAGGGGGCGGTCATGTCCTCCGACGCCTACTTCCCCTTCGCTGACGGCCTCGAGACGGCGGCCAAAGCAGGAGTGACCGCGGTGATCCAACCCGGAGGATCTATCCGGGACGACGAGGTCATCGCAGCGGCCGACCGTGCAGGAATGGCGATGTACTTCACCGGGTGGCGGATCTTCCGCCACTAACTGTTCGTTCCCCGGGGCTCACGGCCCATTCAGGTACTTGGACAGGATCCCGCGGAGCTCGGCCTCGGCAAGGAGGCCCACCTGACGGGCCCGTTCCTGGCCCTTGTCGATGAAAATGAGGGTGGGGATCGAGTGGACTCCGAAGCTCTCGGCGATCCGCTCGCACTCGTCCACATCCACTCGAGCGAACCGGATCTTCCCTTCCATCTCTTGCGAGAGGGCCTGAAGCATCGTCTCGGCTTGGCGACAGGGGCCGCACCAGTCGGCGTAGAAGTCGAGCACCACAGGAATAGAGGAGTGCATGACCAACTCTTCGAATTCCTCTTCTCCTACGGAGTCGATCTGGCCCGCCCCGCTCATGGTTCGAAGTGAGGAGCGAAACACCTTTTGAGCTTTTCCACTCATCCCGGTACCGTGGCTGACCGTTCGCGCCCCCGCAGCAGCAAGAAGGACGCCCCGACGGGTCAACCGACCTCCCGCATCACCATCTATCTCAACGGGAGGAAACGGAGCATACCCTCGGGCAGGTCCCTGTCCTCGGCGCTCTCGGAGGAGCATATCCCCGTGCTGGTCCGTTCGCTCAAGTACCATCGGCCCCGGGGCCAGTACTGCGGCACCGGGCAGTGTGCGGGGTGTCTCGTGCGGCACAACGGGGTGCCCATGGCCCGGGCCTGCCAGATCGTGCCGGAGGACGGGGATGTGGTCGAGACCGAGAGCGGATGGCCGTCCACTGAGCACGATCTCCTGAGTCTGATGGACCGGGTCTTCTCCCAGAAGATGGACACCCTTCGGGGTTTCACGCGTCCCCTCGTGCTCCGGCGGCCCTACCTCAAGGTGGTGCGGAGTTTCAGCGGTCTGGGGGCGATGCCCGATACCGCACCGAAGAAGTCTCCCTCGATGGAGCAGAAGACCGTCGATCTGCTCATCGTAGGCGGAGGCGCAACGGGGAGAGCGGCGGAGCAGGCCGTTATCGAAGGCAGCATCCGCCAGCGGGTACACCTCAGCGACCGCAGAGTGGCCGGAGAGAGCGTGGTCTACCTCGGTCCCTCGGAGGACAAGGGCTTCCTCGCCCTTGTGTCCCGGAAGGGGCTTCCCGCCTTGCAAGTGACGAGCCGGAAGGTACTCGTGGCGACGGGGAGCTACGACGCGGGACTCTTCTTCCCCGGAAGCGACCTCCCTGGCGTACTTACCGGAGAGGGACTCGAGAGCCTCGCCGGAGAGCAGGGAGTGCACCCCTTCCAGAGTATCGTCGTTTTCGGAGGAGGACCACGAACCCGTCGCTTGGTCAAGCGCTTCGGATCGCGGGTAAAGCTGCTCGCCGCCCCCACCACTTTGTCGGAGGACCTTCGACAGTTGGCCCGATCGCTTGAGATCGAGGTGGTCGAGCGATCCATGATCCTTTCCGCCCAGGGGAGAAACCGCTTGCGCAGTGTTCTCCTCCAAGACCGGAAGACCGGTGAGCAGCGCAGGGTGCGTGCGGGCGCTCTCGTCCTCGCCCATCGGGTCCTACCGAACGCAACCCTCCTGTTCCAAGCGGGAGCGGTGATGCAGTGGAGAGAGGGCGGCTCCGCCTATTTCCCCGAGCTCTCCCCGAGATGTGAGACCACGGTCCCGGGACTCTTTGCTGTAGGTTCCGCCGCAGGATTCCTCGACCCGACCTCGTCCCTCGAGAGCGCACGCTGCGCTGCGGAAACCCTTGCGGGGGGAGGTCAGAGCGGCAAGAACGCTTCTTCACAATCGTCCTCGGATCCCGCCGGGCTGCTGGCGAAGAGAGTTCCCCAAGAGGACAACGGTTTCATGCTCGAGTATCTCACCGAGTTCCTCCGGCTGCCAAGAACTCGAAAGACCGTGCTTTGCCCCTGCGAAGATGTGACCCTAGAAGAGGTGGAAGGGGTAGTGAAGGAGGGGTGGGATCCCACGCTCGAAGTGGTGAAACGTCTCACAGGGACGGGAATGGGCCTTTGTCAAGGACGGTACTGCGTACCCGATTCCATCCTCCTCCTGTCTGCGCTGACGGGACGCTCCCCCGAAGCGATCGGCTTCATGACCCAGCGCCCCCCCGTCTGGCCATTGCGGATCGGCGACCTGGCCGGAGGCCGCTGATGCCGTCCGAAGCTTCCCATTACGACACGATCATTATCGGGGGAGGCGTCATCGGGCTCTACACAGCCTTCCACCTTTCCGCCCGTATGGATCCCCGGAAGGTCCTCGTAGTTGACCGCACGTTCCCGTCGGGCGGCGCCTCCGGCCGGAACGGCGGAGGAGTCCGTCAGCAGTGGGAGTCGAAGGCGACGATCCGGCTCGCCAAGGAGTCGGTCCAGACGTACTCGCGGTTCGGTCGGGACTTCGGTTTCAATCCCTGGTTCCGTCAGGGTGGATACCTATTCCTGGCGTTCCGCGAGGAGGAGCGGAAGACTCTTCAGAAGATGGAGCGCGGAGTCCGGGAGGAGGGGCTTCCAATCCGTTGGCTCGATCCCGCGGCGGTCCATGCCTTGGTTGAAGAGCTGGAGGTGCCGGGCATCCTCGGAGGGACCTATCTGCCCACGGACGGTGTGATCCATCCTTTCCCCGTGATCTGGGGTCTGATCTCGGAGCTGAAGAGGCGCGGAGTCGAGTTGCGGTATCGGACGGAAGTCTCCGGCGTGGAGACGGTCTCCGGCGGCGTGCGCGGGGTGCGTGTCCAGGGAGAATTGCTCCGGGCCGACCGGGTGGTGAATGCCGCGGGGGGATGGTCCCAACAGATCAACTCCCTGGCCGGGCTGCCCTCCTTCACGAAGCCGACCCTGCACGAGATCTTGGCCACGGAGCCGGTGAAGCCGTTCCTCAAGCCGATGGTCGTGACGCTAGGCCGCGGAACGTACTTCTCCCAGACCATGCGCGGAGAGATCGTGGGCGGGCTCACGATGGACCATTCCCGGAGTCAGCGCCAGGGACTGTACTCCAGCGGGGAGTTCCTGGTCGAGATGGCCCGGGAACTTGCCCGGTTGATGCCCCGCGTGGCGGACGTGCGGATCCTCCGGTGCTGGTCGGGTTACTATGACGATTCTCCCGACGGACTGCCTCTCTTGGGGGAGGATCCACGCCTGAAGGGATTCTACCAGGCAAACGGATTTGGTGGGCACGGCTTCATGCTGGCCCCCAGTTCCACGGCGCGCCTCGCCAAGATCCTACTCGGGGAGAGGACGGACCTCGACCCCCATTGGATCTCCCCCGACCGTTTCACGGGCCAGATCCCCGGTCGCCCGGTGGAAGGACTCTCCCTCGGTTAGGCTAGTTCGCCGAAAGGCTCTTGACGATCCCGTAGCCGATCAGGCGCCAGGCATTCAGGCGCCGGGAGATGGCTACCCGGGCCTCGGGCAGCACGGGGGCGGCACGGGTCAGACGGACTTCGACCTCGTCGGGCCGGGCGCTGACGACCTTGCCGGCCACGATCATCGTGCCGATGGTGAACGTCAGGAGTTCCCCGGTGTGGATCTTCTCCACACGCACGTCCTGCTGGCTACCGACCACGTTCTTCAGGAGGACCGGTTTCAGGACGATCTTGGCCGAGAGGGGGGGGAGTTCGCCGGGCTTTCCGACCAGTCGGCCGGTCATGGCGTCCGACTTCGTGAGCGAGGGATCCAATGTGGTGCCGATGGCGGCCAGCCCTCCCGGCCGAAGCTCGTCGACCGTCCGCCCACCGGCGAAGAGGGAGGTGACCTTGGTCCGGATGCTCGGGGTAATGACCTCACCGGAGGTGGGGCCGGGCCGTATCTCGATCTCGTCCCCCACGCGGAGCTTTCCCTGGATGAGGGAACCGCCCATCACGCCCCCCGTCAACTCCTCGGGCTCCGTCCCGGGTTTGTTGACGTCAAAGGAGCGGGCGACGTACATGAATGGAGGCTTTGCGTCATTGAAGGGAGGAGTGGGAATCTTCGCTTCGAGCATGCCGATCAGGGCATCCACGTTGACCCCGTGGTTGGCCGAGAGCGGTACGACGGCGGCGTCCGGGAACCCGGAGGCCGAGAGGAACTTCAGAATGTCCTCGTGATTCGCGTTCGCGGCGGCCCGATCGGTCAGGTCGACCTTGTTCTGGACCACCACCACGTTCTTCACCCCGATGATCTGGAGGGCGATGAGGTGCTCCCGGGTCTGCGGCTGCGGGCACTTCTCATTGGCAGCCACAAGGAGGATCGCTCCGTTCATCATGGCTGCCCCGGACAGCATCGTGGCCATGAGCGTCTCATGGCCAGGAGAGTCCACCAGGGAGACGGATCGAAGGAGGCGGGTCTCCGCCCCGCAGTGCGGGCACTTCAGGGCCGTGGAGTACTTGTCCGGCGACGGGCAGACCGGGCATTCGTAGAAGGCGGCGTCCGCGTATCCCAGCTTGATGGAGATCCCTCGCTTCACTTCCTCGGAGTGTTTGTCGGTCCACTCGCCCGTGAGGGCCTTCGTGAGCGTGGTCTTCCCGTGGTCGACATGGCCTACCAGGCCGATGTTGACCTGCGGCTGGGTCGGGGTCTTCATTTGGCTTTGGTTTCCTTGACGATGAGCTCGTCGAGGGGCTTCGCGCCCTTCGCGGTCACCGTCAGGTTGATCTGGACCGTGTCTTCGCTAATGGTGTTCCCGCGGAAGGTTCGGCGATCCCTGACCCCCTGGCGTTCGGGGTGGAATCCCACGGATTCCCCCGTGAGGATCTTCTGTTGCCGCGCCCCCGTGAGTTCCGGCCTCATGGGGAATCCGTTGCGGTCGGTCCCCCCGGTCACCTTGAGTGTGTACCCTCCGAATCCGAGCAGCTCGCCGTCCACTGACTCGCCGATCCTTTTTCCAAGGAATCCGGCGGCCTGGGACTCCTGGGCTGCGACCGCGTACGACTTGGCTCCGTCCGAGATTACGAGTTTGAATTCGACCATCTCTGTTCTCCCGGGGGCCCAGCCACCGTTGACCTAAAAAGGTTCCTCCCAATGCCCGAGGGCTGGTGCTCTTCCTTGTTCCCGGTCTACATCGAGTATGCGAGGGTGGCCGTGCTGCTATCCTGCCTCACGCTCGCGGGCTACCGCGATGTGAAATCGCGGGAGGTCTCCGACCGCCTGTGGATCGTCATGGGATTGGCGGGCGGCGTGCTTCTCCTCCTCGGGGATTCTTCCGCGGGCCTGCTGGCGCTCCTCACCGACGCGCTCGTGGTCTTCTTCGTCCTCGAGCACTTCGTCACGTGGGAGGACTATCTCCAGAGCGGAGAGAATCTTCCCCTCGTGATCGAGGTGGGGATCTACATCATGGTCGTCGCCTTCGTGACCTACGGCTACCTGGACCACAGCGGTATCGTCACGAGCCAGGTCCTGGCGATCGTCGCTACGGTGATCATCTCCCGGGCCCTCTTCGAGGCCCGGCTGCTCTACGGCGGGGCCGATGCGAAGGCGCTGATGGCCTCCGCCGTGGTGCTGCCGTTGCTGGCGGCTCCCTTCCCCTTCCTCGTCACATCTCCCGGCTACGTCCAGTCGACGCTCCTCTCCATCATGCCCCTCCCGATCACGATGCTCATCGACGGGGCCATCCTCACGCTCTTCATCCCGCTCGGGATCTTCGCCTACAACCTTCGGCGGGGGTACCACGAGTTCCCCGAGGCCTTCTTCCTGTACGAGATCCCGACCGAGGAACTGCCTCGAAAGTTCGTGTGGCTCAGGAAGCCGCTGCCCGAGGGGGACGAGGACGTCGAGACCGCCGAGGATGATCGGGAACTTCGAAAGAGCGAGGCTCGGAGGCTCAAGGATCTGGGTATCGACAGGGTGTACGTTACTCCCCAGCTCCCGATGGTCGCCGCATTGGCCGCCGGGGCGGTGTTGGCCGTCCTGGTCGGGAACGTCCTTTTCCTTCTGATGTGAGAGAGGCCGCCTAAGAGAACCCAGGAAGGTGCTTCTCGTCCTTTGCCCCGGGCCGCATGGGGGCTTTCCGGAGCTCCTTCGGGCAGCTCACGAGGCGGACGATGTTCGTGGATTGGATCATGTAGGTCGGAAGCCCCGTGGCCGGGTCGTTCCCCACCCGTAGGATGTTCGTGATCTCCATCTTGACCTCGAGGGTGGTCCCGTCCTTGAGCTTGAGGCGGACGCGGGGCTCGCCTCCCTCGGTCGAGAAGTCCACGACCTCGGCGCTGGAGAGGTCAGGGACGTTCCCGCCGGGATAGCCCATCATGGCTACGCTCCCTTCCGTTCCCGGAGGAGGTCCCGGGCAGACGCCCCGTCGACCAGAAGGCCCATGGACACGCAGGTCCCCAGCACCTGGTTGATCTTGGCGTCCATCGTGTTGCCGAAGAGGTCCTCGGCCTTGGCCTCAGCGATCTTCTTGACGGTCGCCATGGACACGCTCCCGATGGAGTCGTGCTTGGCCTTGCCGCTGCCCTTCTCCTTCTTGGCTTCTTTCAGGAGCATCGCGGCCGTCGGGGGGTGCCCAACCTCGAGCGTGAAGCTTCGGTTCGCACCCACCTTGATGATCACAGGTACCTTCATGCCGTCGAAGACCTTCGTCTTCTCGTTGATCTGGGCCACGACCTGTCCCACGTTCAGCCCCAGGGGACCGAGCGCGGGCCCCAGGGGGGGACCAGGGTTGGCCCTTCCTCCTTCCACCATCACCGATACTTGTTCTGCCATCGCCTATCCTCCTCCTTTCTCTACCATACGCACATGATCGCCGCGAACCGTGACCGGGATAGGAACCACCGCCTCCATAAGCTCGACGGTGATGTGTTCCTTCTCCGGATCGATCTTCTTGACCCGGGCTTTCTCCCCCTTGAACGGACCGGAGATGAGTTCCACGATGGACCCTTCGACGAAGCCCTCGACCGTGACCTTGGGCTCGAGCAGCGGCTCGATCTCCTTGAGGGAGGTCTCGCCCTTGACGAGTCCGCGGGCCTTCCGGATCCCGACGAGCATCTCGTTGATGCCCTCGAAGCTCATGCCCTCGGCGAAGACGTACCCTCGCATGGCGCTCGGCACCATGAGGGAAAAGATCGCGCCCGGCTTCTCCTCGGCCTTGGTGGCCAGGGAATCGGCCACCTCCCGCTCATACCCGCGGAAGGTCTTGATCGCAAGGAGTGCCTGGCGGGTGACCCAACTGAGTTTGAGGGTCGAGGCGTCGGGTTCGCCCTTCTCCCACCGTGCAGAAAGCTGGATGTCCACCCGGTCCTTGTACCGGACTCCGACGGGGGCCTCGACATCGAGGGTGATAGGGAGCGTGGCATGCGGGTCGAGATTGATGGTCTTCTCCGTAGTTTGGGAGAAGACCTCTTCCCGGGACTTTTCGGAGGTGCGGACCCAGACCCGCCATTCGGCCCCCTCACCCTGGTAGGTCGAGGAGTAGCGGGTTTCGATCTTGAGCTTCACGGCAGACTTCTCGTCCCTCTTGGAACGCAGGACGGCCGAGAGCGAACTCATCATGCCGGCCGCGACCTCGGATTCCGAGGCATCGAGCGGCAGGAAGGTGAGGGAAGCGTGGGTCAAGGGAGCGGGGGTCGGCGCCGGGGTCGGTGGCTGCTGCTGGCGCTGCGGCTCCTTCCGTACCTTTTCCTCGGGCAGCGGACCCGAAAAGAGACCGATGCCTTCTCCACCTTCGTCTTGTGTCATTTCTTGCCCCTCTACGTCAGAGACCCTGAAGCTGCGTCCACAGCCAGGGGCCAATCTGCGTGAAGAAGATGTAAATCACGAACCCAACCCCCCCTATAAGCACTGCTCCCAACGCGGTGATCTGGAGCACCTTCACGTACTCATCGGTGTCCGGTTTCCGAGCCATCCGAAGGATACGGCCGTACTTGCCATGGCCGACTCCCTTGAGGTGACTGTCGAACTGATCCTGTGTTTTCTTAATCCTGTCGATGAATCCCATTGGCCTAAGGTCACACCTGCCACTAGAAGACGGTTTCGATGCCCGGGGGGCTGGTTCGTCGGGCGCCGGGAGGGGGCGGTACCGAGGAGGGAGGGCGCTCCCGGTTGAAGAGCTGGGGGGAATCGACTCCCGTCACGACGACCATGCAGCGGATGGTGTTGGAGAGCGTTGGGTCCACGGAGGCACCCCAGATGATGCGGGCGGTGGGGCTGATGGCCTTCTGGACCACCTCGGCCGCTTTTTGGGCCTCCGAGACGGTCATGTCCGGACCCCCGATCACATTGACGAGGGCGCCGTGGGCGTTGCGGGTGTCCACGCGAAGCAGTGGGGAGTTCAGGGCCTCGTTGACCGCGTCCTCGGCGCGGTTGTCCGAGTCGGACTGTCCGAGACCGATGAGGGCGACGCCGCCCCCCTTCATGATGGTCCGCAGGTCGTTGAAGTCCAGGTTGACGAGTCCGGGCTTCGTGATGATCTCCGTGATGCCCTTGATGGCGTTCGCGACCACGCTGTCGGCCACCTTGAAGGCGCTCGTGAGGGGGAGGCGGGGAACCAGCTCGAGGAGCTTGTCGTTGGGCACCGTGATGACGGTGTCGACCACATGGCTCAGGCGCTCCAGCCCGAGCAGGGCGTTCTCCCTCCGGACCTCGCCCTCCGCAGAGAAGGGGAAGGTGGCGACCGCCATGACGAGACAGTTGCCCTGGGAGATGTCTCGGGCGACCTCGGCGACGACGGGGGCTGAGCCCGTTCCCGTGCCTCCTCCGAGCCCGAGGGTGATGAAGACCAGGTCCGCGCCGTTCAGTTGCTTCTTCAGTTCGTCCTCGGCCTCGCGGGCGGCCTGTTCCCCCACCTGGGGCTGGGCTCCGGCACCGAGTCCCCTCGTGCAGCGGCGTCCGAGGAGGACCTTGTGCTGGGAATTGATCGTAAGGAGATGCTGGGCATCCGTGTTGCAGGCGATGAGGTCGGCCCCGGTGATTCCCTCCTCGAAGAGACGGCTCACCGTGTTGGAGCCCCCTCCGCCACATCCGACCACTTTGATGTTGGTCTTCAGGCTGGCGAGGACCGCCTCGAGTTCCTGGTCATCGGTGGTAGGACCGCCCTGCTGGCTGGGCCGGGACGACTTCGATTCCTCAGGTATCCTTGACAATATCTCCTGTGCCAGTGGTCGCATAGGTTGAGAACTCCTCCTTACGCACAACACTCATATCATATAAGCCTGCTTGATTTGAACCGGCCGAGTCGAGGAGCCGTGGAATTCCGGGAGTGGAAGCCAGAGTACGAACGCGTCGTCCGTGAGATGGGTTTTTCCATGGAAGAGGACGAACGTTCCGCCCGGCTGCTGGAAAGCCTGCTTCCTCAAGCAGAGGACCCCACTCCTGCGCTCGACCGGATCCTGAAAGGGCGCGAGGTCCTGGTCGTGGGGGCCGGTCCCCGCACCCTCCCCCTACCTCGCCCGAGGGCGGACCAAGCCACGATCGCCGCGGACGGGGCCACCACCTACTGCCTTGAGGCGGGGTTCGTGCCGGACATCATCGTGACCGACCTCGATGGGAACCTTCCCGACGAGGTCTCCGCCAACGCCCGAGGCGCGTTCGCTTTGCTCCACGCTCATGGGGACAATCAACCGGCCCTCCTCACCTGGGTGCCTCGGTTCCGGGCCCCGATGGGAGGGAGCGTGACGGGGGCTCCGCGGGGCAACCTGGCCAACTACGGCGGTTTCACCGACGGGGACCGCTCCCTCTATCTCGCCGAAGCTTGCGGAGCGACCCGGGCGCTCTTGGCCCGCTTCGACCTGGGCGCAGGGCCGTCCCCTGAAGGGGAGCTCCGGTCGCGGAAGCTTGCGGTGGCCCGCCGCCTGATCGACGGTCTCGTGGAGCGCGGCAACCTTCCCGTGGAGATCCTCACCGAGCGGGGCAGATCCCCCTGGCCCGTCAGGAACCCGTGACCCACCAGACCTCCTGGGGTCCGTTCTCGTAGAGGAGGACGAACTGGGGGCCCTGGAGGAACTTGAGCTGGGTGGCGTTCATAGGATAAGCGTATTGGGCAGGATCGAGGGCGACCCCAACCGAGATCATGGTTCCGTCAACGGCCACCGCGTTCACCGGGCGGACGACCGTCGGAGCTCCGCTGCCGTTGAGTTCGCTCTGGACCGCCTGGGACACGTTCCCCGGGTAGGAGGGACACTCCGAGGAATTGCCTAAGAAGAGATAGCAGGTCGTCCACCACGTCGCGGGGTTTCCCGAGAGCCCAAAGTAGAGATCGCTCAGCCGGTGATCCGAGGCAAGAGTGCTGCCGTGGGAAAGGGATGCGGCCATCCACGAAGCCTCGGTGATGTCCTGATGGGAGAACCCCTCTTGGAACCCGTCGGTGACTTGGGGGGGTGGGACCGCCACCAGCGCATTGGCGCCGATGGCCAGGACCACCAGACCCGCAGCAGCGACGGACTTCCAGGTAGAACCCTCCAGCCGGGCGAAGAGTCCCCCGATCCCGATGGCACAGACCATGGACATGGCCAGCACCACGTATTCGGCTTGCCGGGCCAGAGGGATCGCCTGCACGTTCAGGCCCGCGGTCAGGGTCACCGAGACGATGAGTCCCACGAGCCAAACGTACGGAGAGGGACCGAGACGGGAGATGGCGGAAAGGCGGATCCCCCCGGTCGAGAAGGGCACCAGGACGAGGAGCGGGGTGAACCACAGCACGTCCACGGGAGGCGCCATCTGGCCCGTCCCTGGGATCGGAAAGAAGATGAGGAGCGAGGCTCCACCGAAGATCAGCACGGCGAGGATAATCCCGTCACGATAGATCTTCCGGGTGGTGGGCCACTTGGGCCGCAGTAGGGAACGGACGCCGGAGAAACGGGTGCGGCGGAGCTGGACAAGGAGTCCGAGGATCCCCAGCATGAAGAGCGTGGCGGCGAGTTCCAACGGTGGGGCAAGGGACGGGTGATTGTGCAGGAACGGCAAGCCTTCCAGGAGGATCTGCCGGAATGGGACCGCGTAGAGGCTCCAGTAGGCGAAGAGGAGCGAGGTGAAACCCCCCAAGAAGACGAACTCGCGCAACGGGAACCGGGCGGACCAGCGCCCGGGGCTGACGAACTCGAGGCCGACCAGGATGCTCACCGCCGACAGCAGGAAGAAGTAGGAGGAGAGATGGTGGCTCACCACAAGGGCCGAGACCGTCAGGGTGAGGGGGAGGAGCCAGCGGGCATCCCGCCGCTGTTCCACGAACATCCAAAGGGACCCAAGGGCCAGGAGATCCCCGAGGGTGTCGGGCACAGGATGGGAGAGGATGAAGATCCTCGGGAAGACCACCGAGGCTATGCCCGCCCCGACCAGGGCAGCCCCGTCGCTCGGGAGGATCTTGCGGGCGAGCAGGAAGAGCGGGAAGAGGGAAAGGGCGCCGGTGAGCGGGATGACGACCTGGAGCGCAAAGAGGGGGGAGGCGCCAAAGGCCTCTGCGATCGCCCCCGAAAGAACGAACATGCCAGGGAAATAGGGATAGCCGAACCCCCACCCGGAGTATCCCTGCAGGAGGAGGCTTCCGTGCTGGACCAGGTAGTGGGTGAGGTAGTAGTACTCCCCCGTGTCCGAACCCCAGATCGGGAAGGAAAGGAGAGGTTCCCAGGCCAGGAAGAGCGCGAGGCAGAAGATCGCCGATAGGAGGACGAGGACATGAAGCTGAAGCCGCGGGGCCGAGGGATGCAAAGCCATCCGTTGTCCCTGCTGCCGTGTAGAGAGAGGGGACCCTAGCTCTTCTCTTCCTTCTTGGGGCGTTTCCATTCGGAGATCGGCCGGGTCTCCACTCCTGCGGCGCGGGCGAAGCCTGCCTTGACGTCGTGCTTTACCACTTTCTGGGTGTGTCGGGCCTCCACTTTCGCGGCCCGGGCGAGCTTGACCGAGTCGCGGGCGAAGGTCTTCGCCCCTCCCGAGACCTTGCCCGGGATCGTCTTGAGCTCCTTCTGGATCTTGAGGGCGGTCCTCAAGAGGCCATACTCGATGTCCTCGCTCATGCGCTCCACGTCCTTCTCGACGGCCCCGGGTAGCTTCTCGATTTCCCGCTCCAGTCCCCGGAGCTCGGACTCGATATCTCCGCCCAAACCCTTGGCGGCGTTTCGGAGTTCGGCTAGATGTTCTTTGAATCTGGTATCATCGCTGGACATGACTACCCACTCGTCCCAGGCATGGACGTTCAACCTAATAACTCTGCGTGGCCTTCCGGGGAAAGTAGACCCATGACAGCACATCTCTCGCGGGGGCCAGAATGCCGCTCGCTTCCTTTCGCATCATGAGTAGGGGTGGTTCGAAGGGATTAGCCTCCCGCTCCGTGAAGGTTGCTTCCACCTTGCGGGGCACCCAAGCTGGGCGACTCGCTGCTCGCCAGAGGCACCCCAAGGCCCCGTGGAGGGCCCTTCTTCTGGCGGTGGCAGGACTGAGCCTCCTCCTTCCCACGGGACCGGCAATGGCTCTCGGAATACATCCTGCGACCGGGGTCCCCATCTGTAACGGAGGCACATGCGGCTGGCAGTTCGCCACCATCCCCCAGAGCGTTGCGACCGCCCAGACCAACCTGAACTCCATCGTGTACGTGGACTCCCAGACCGTCGTCATCGTGGGGGGGCAAGGGACGATCCTCAGGTCCACGGACGGGGGGGTCACCTGGAACCTCGTCAGTTCTCCGATTCCGGGGGTCACCCTGAACAGCGTTGTCGGTCTGCCGGGAGGGGTACTTCTCGCGGCGGGATCGTACGGGGACCTCATTGCCTCAAACAATGGCGGGGCCAGCTGGTATCCGTACTATCCCCACGGAGGACTTCAGGGGAACGTCAGCGAGATGGGGTTCCCGAGCCTCTCGTTCGGATATGCTGCGACCGACTCGGGCCTCTACTTCTCCCAGGATGCCGGCGAGACTTGGACGGCCGCCCACCTGCCCGCGTCTCCTCCCGTCCAGTCCGCGGGCTTCGCCAACTCCCAAGTGGGTTGGATCAACGCGGGCCTGAACGGAGCGATCTACCGAACCACGGACGGCGGGGCCCACTGGAACGAGGTCGGCCTGGGAATGACCCCTGTGTCGGCCACCGATATAGTAGCTCTGAGCCCTTCGGAGGCTTGGATCCTCCAGTATCAGGGTACGGTCTGGAAGACGACCGACGGCACGAATTACACCACCATGGAACTGCGTACGCAACAGAAAACGCACCAGATCTTCGTGGACCCGCCGTATGCCTGGGTCGTCTCGGACGATGCCAACACCTTCTACACGGCGGATTCCGGAGCCTGCTGGATTGAGGAGTCCGTGCCCCAGATCCCCGAGCTCTATTCCGTGAGCTTCTACTCACCGCAGCAGGGCGTCACGGCAGGGGATGGGGTGGTCTGGTACACCAACAACGGCGGCCTAGGAAGCAACGACATCAGCCAGTGTCCAGCCAACCAAACCACCCCCGTTTCCCCACCCACGGTCTTCATCCTGGCCCTACTTGCGGGGAGCACGGCGATCGTGGGATATTGGTGGGTCCGGTTCCGAGGAGAGAACCAAGGCCCCGGAGAGACAAAGGACTCGGCAGATTACAAGAAGCTCCAGGGGCGTCTCAAGGTACGACAACGCAAACGGTACATTCACTAGGATGCACTGTTAAGGAGGCACATCTCCGGAGACGGAGGTGAGCTATGACTTGCCATAGCCAAGGTTAAATAACATCGACTCTTGGCCAAAAAAGTCGCGAGGATTGATGCGCGTTACCGTAAGACAATGGGGGAGTTTCGCCGTAGTGTTGGGTGCGATTCTGGTGCTGTCTGGGGGGGCTATTGGATTCGCAATCCCCCTGACTTCGTCCGGACCCGTACTGCAAGAGAAGTTGACGGCTCCCTCGCAGCCGGCGTTTAATTACTCCAAGCTTGCGAGTGGAAATCTTCCCGAGTTCCCCACGAACCTCACGCATTTCGTTTACATCGTCCGCGAGAACCATGTCTTCGATGACTATCTTGGGGACTGCTCATTGACCATCAACGACACCTGCAATGGGGGCCAGTCCTACACCAGCCCCACCTCGGGAACCTCAGCTACCGAAACCGCGCCCAGCGGGGATCAGCTCCTGACCCCGAATCTGCACCACCTCGCCCGCAACTATGCGGTCTTCGACAACATGTACTCCTCCATCGACCCGTACTCGGCCCAGGCCCACGCTTACCTTTTCACGGCCAACAGTTGGGGCTCGACCGACAGCTGCGCGCCGGGCGGCGTCGAGGGGACGGGAGCGACCACGGAGTGGGGGATCTACAATGCCTCCAATGTCAGGTCCGGCAGCTGTGCCTGGGCTTCCGACAGCGGCTCCCAGAGCTACGATACCACGGGAGGCTCGATCTTCGACCGCTTCCTGGGGACGAACATTCCGCAATCCAAGACAACCCCACCCTTCCTCTCCGATGGGGACATCATCTGGGAGCTCTCCAGCCCGGGTTGCACACTCGCGTCCTCCTCGGCAATCCCGGGAGACTCGCAGAGTGCCCTCCAAGTTGTCACTGGCTGCTCGAACGGCTGGTGGTACAACACCACAAGCGGCAGTCCCGACATGCCCCCGGCCGTCAATACCGTGACCGGAGTCCCCCAGATGCTCTGGCAATGCCAGTACGCCTGTTCGGGATCGGCCCCGAACCCCTTCCTGGACTCCTACGTTTCCAACTCCTTCAAGGCCTACGTCGCGGACTACGGCCTCCCGACCTACACCTTCGTTGAGCTCTTCGATGATCACCCCGGAGGCAACTGCGGCCAGACCCAGTCCGTTTGCATCCAGTGGAACGACGCGGCGATGAGCTCGGTCGTCGGGACCATCGAGAATTCCACGACTTACAGCAAGAACACCGTCATCGCCATCACTGAGGACGACACCCAGAACGGCCAGAACGGGGTCGACCACGTGAACAGTGGCCGCCGCCTTCCCTTCGTCATGGTCGCCCCGCACACCGTGGAGAAGACCGGGGGTGCCCCGTCTACCTGCGGGATCGCGGCCACCTACAGCTCCTGTGGCTACGTAGTCCACCAGACCTTCAACACCTCGAACGTCCTCGCCGTGATGGAGCGGGTCGAGATGAATGTGAACCCGACGTCCTTCTACCTTGGGGGCGTCGCACCTTCCAAGAACCAGTTCCCGATGATCCAGAACGACTACCTGGCCGAAGGGAATCCCCTGGAGCCGCTCTGGAAGTGCGCTGGCGCCAACGCAGCCTACTGCAACACCGGGGTTACCAACACCACGCAGACCTTGGCGAGCGCCTCGATCTCCCCCAACCCGCTCAACGCCGCCTCCAGCTCAACTACCACGCTCACGGCCTCGGCTCTGGACACCTCCGGAAGTCCGATAACGAGCGGGGTTACCTACACGTGGTCCTACTCCCCCACAACGCTCGGCAGCCTGAGCTCCACCACGGGGACTTCCGTCACCTTCACCGCGGGAACGAGCGCCGTGACCGGGAACATCTACGTCAATGCCAGCTACAATAGTCTTGTGAAACAAGCATCCGATCCCACGACCGTTAGTACAACCGTGTCGCTGGCCTCGGTTGCGATCTCCCCGACCGGTACTGTGGGGGTCAACCCTAGTGGCACCAAGGCCTTCGGGGCAACCTCGCTCGGCACCAATGGTGGTTCACTCACCTCGTCGACCACCTTCAATTGGACCCTGTCGAGCACCGCGCTGGGTAGCTTGAACGCGTCCACCGGCACTGCGGTGACCTTCACGGCGGGCACGACGACAGGTAACGTCACGATCTGCGTCAACGGCACGTATTCTGGAACTACCAAAGGGCCCTCCTGCGCGACCATTTCGATCACCAACTCTCCGCCCACGCTAACCTCCGTGACCATCTCTCCGTCCACGTCCCTCACTCTGGGAGAGGGGTCCACGACGACCTTCAACGCCCAGGCCAAGGACCAGTACGGGAACAACATGAGTTCGGGCATCACTTACACTTGGAGCCTCTCCGCGGCGTCCCTCGGGAGCCTGAGCTCCACGACCGGCACCTCGGACACCTTCACCGCTGGGACCACGGCAGGTGCCACCGGAACCGTCTCGGTCACGGCGACCTCGGGTCCCGCTCCACCGGTCACGGCCACGGATGCCATCACGGTGTTCGGTGTCACGGCAACGGAAAGCGCGACTTCAGGGGCCGCTCCCCTCACGGTCAGCTTCACGGCCACTGCGGCCGGAGGCAGCGGAACCTACTCCTACTCGTGGATCTTCGGGGATGGCAACACCAGCGCCTCCCAGAACCCCAGCAATCAGTACTGTACCGCGGGTCAGTATACCCCCACGGTCACCGTCTCGGACAGCTCCGGCCACACCGCCACCTCTTCCCTCGCGGCGATCACGGTCACCGGCAACTGTCACGGCACAGTATCTTTGACCTCCACCGCGACCGCCACCCCGACGACCGGGGCTATCCCACTGACCTGTGATTTCACGGGCAGTGCCCAGGGAGGGACGGCGCCGTACACCTTCAGCTGGTCCTTCGGGGATGGCCAAACCGGCAGTGGATCGACGGTGTCTCACACCTACACCTCTACCGGAACCTTCACGGTCACGATGTACGTGAACGATTCGGCGGGCCACTCCGCGAACCCCTACCATCTCACGGTCTCGGTCAACCCCACGATCAGCGGACAGTTGGCGGTCGCTCTGGCGGCCTCCCCGGTCAACGGCTCATCACCGCTGACGGTCGACTTCGACGCCGCCGCCTCGGGTGGCTCCGGAAGTTACGTCAGCTACGCCTGGAACTTCGGGGATGGTTCCACGGGGGTCAATGCCCAGACCGCCCACACGTACACGACCCCGCGCTCGACCCCGTACATGGTGGAACTCACGGTCACCGACAGCAGCGGCAACGTTGGCCACGCCTTCGCCAACATCACGGTGTCCCAGGGTACCAACCAATCCAACAGCGGAAGTTCCGCGACGCCCTGGTGGTTCTGGGCCATGCTGATCGTCATCGCCGTGTTGATCATCGCGGTCATTGCGGTCGTGGCCCGTTCCCGGAAACCCAAGCAACCTGCGTACGATCAGTACTACGAGCCCCAAGCGGGCTACCACAACCCGCCACCGTCCCAGTAAGGCATCCGCCCCCCGGGGGGGGGTAGAAACCCTTCCCCTCCCCCCACTTCGCTCGGCGAGCCTTAGCGGGTACTTCCGGCGAGTGCTTTCTTAAATAATACGCCTCATTGCCGTTTTCCCAGATGGCGGAAGGTCGGGCCCACCCGGTATTCGAAAAGGCCAAGACCATGACCTTTCCCCGTACGGTGCTCGCGGGCCATGGGGTACTGAGCCGGGTCGGGGAAGTCGCCACTTCGCTGGGATTGTCCTCCCGCTGCGTGCTCATCACCGGCAAGACCACCGAGGGCATCGCCGGCCGTCAAACGGCCGAGGGCCTGAAGAAGGAAGGGTTCGAGGTCCGGACGTGGGTCGCGGGCGACCCCACTCTCGAGGAGGTCAATCGGTTGGCCTCCGAAGTCCGGGACTGGGGCGGACGGTTCGTGGTCGCCGTCGGTGGCGGCAGCAAGATCGACATCGGCAAGCTTGTCGCCTCCCAACTCAAGCTTTCCTTTATCTCGGTCCCGACGGCCGCCTCCCACGACGGGATCTCCTCTCCCCGGGCCTCCCTCAAAGGGGAGCGCGAGTCCTTCTCGGTGGAGGCGGCGGTCCCGAGCGCCGTGGTCGCGGACACGCAGATCATCCTCGCGGCCCCCTTCCGGTTCCTGGTCGCGGGATGCGCTGACGTCATCTCGAACACCACCGCGGTGTTAGACTGGCGGCTCGCCCAGCGACTTCACAACGAGGAGTTCTCCAGCACCGCCGCCGCTCTCGCCGAATACGCGGCCCGGGAGATCCTGGAGCACGCCAGCCTCATCCGGCCCGGCAGCGAGGAGAGCGTCTGGATCGCCATCCGTCCCATCATCATGAGCGGGATCGCCATGGCGGTCGCGGGCACCTCCCGCCCCTCCTCCGGTTCCGAGCACCTCTTCGCTCACGCCCTCTCGCGGGTCCACAGCGGACCCCCCCTTCTCCACGGGGAGGCGGTGGGAGTCGGGACCATCATGATGATGTACCTCCACGGTGGGAACTGGCAGCAGATCCAGCAGGTCCTCAAGGAGATTGGGGCCCCCACGACAGCTGAGACGCTGGGGGTGACAGCGGAGGAGATCATCACGGCCCTCATGAATGCCCACACCCTCCGCCCCGAACGGTACACCATTCTGGGCACGAGCGGCCTTACGCGGGAGGCAGCGGAGCGCCTCGCGCACGTTACAGGAGTGATCTAGAGGAAATACCATGGCATCAATAACCCTAATCTCGGAGCGACAAGCCCACAATGGATTCGCCTTCAACTACATGGGGGCGACAACCCCCTGCGGACCGTGCAAGTTCCGCAACGCCTGCCTCACGCTCGAGCCGGGCCACCGCTATGCGGTGAGGGCCGTCCGGGCCCTGAAGCACAAGTGCGCACTGCAGGAGGTGGACGCGAACGTCGTCGAGGTCGAGCAGGTCCCGCGCACCCTGGTCGTGGACGGGCCCGGCCGGGTGGAGGGGTCCACTGTCGAGGTCTCCCGCTACGATTGCGGGATACTCAACTGCCCCCACTGGAACGACTGCGCCGGCCCGACCCTCGACGGGAAGGGAAAATTCGATGTCTCCAAGATCCTCGAGGAGAAGGTCTGCCTGGCCGGCAGGCGCGTGAAGATCGTCCTGGCGAAATAGTGGGGCTGTGGGGTAGTTTGGTCCATCCTTCGAGGTTTGGGACCTCGGGACCCCGATTCAAATTCGGGCAGCCCCATCCGCGTCGCCTACGGGCCCTGGCACGGCGAGAAAACCGGGCCGGAGCGGGTGGTCCAAGAAATCAGCAGATAATCTTTTATAGGGCGCTAAGGTTGCCCCGGCGCTCATGAGTCCACCAGGGCTGTACACGGCGAGTCATCTGAAGCGGAACCGGAAGGACCGGCGATGGTCCGACCGCTACTTCAAGCGGCGAACGCTGCATCTCAAGGAACGCTCCGACCCCCTCGAGGGGGCCCCGCAGGCTCGTGGCATCGTCATCCAGAAGATCGGGATCGAGGCGAAGCAGCCCAACTCCGCCATCCGGAAGTGCGTCAAGGTCCAGCTCATCAAGAACGGCCGTCAGGTGACGGCCTTCGCCGTCGGGGACGGCGCCATCAATTTCATCGACGAACACGACGAGGTCCTGGTCGAGGGCATCGGCGGACGCATGGGACGGTCCTACGGGGATGTCCCGGGAGTCCGGTACAAGGTGATCAAGGTAAACAACATATCCCTCAACGAGCTTGTGCACGGACGGAAGGAGAAACCGCAACGATGAGCGCAGAAGAAGAGGGTACCCCCCCAGCGGTTGCCGCCACGGAAGCGGAGACCCCCGAGCCCGCGGGCCCGGCCCTTACGTTCCCACCGCTCTTCGGCAAGTACAGCTTCGAGGGAGTCGAGATCCACGATGTCTCGCTCAAAGCCTACGTCTTCGCTGACCCGGTCTACGTGCCCCACACCGAGGGACGGCTCGTCAACCACCCCTTCTCCCGAGCCAAGATGCACATCGTCGAAAGGCTCGCCAACAACCTCATGCGGGGCGGTCGCCGCACCGGGAAGAAGGCCCGGGCCCTGAACGCGGTCCGCGATGCGTTCGACATCCTGGCGAAGTCGAACCCGGGCGCGAACCCCCTCCAGCTCCTGGTCAACGCCGTGGAGAACGCGGCCCCGCGCGAGGTCGTCACACGTCTCCAGTTCGGAGGGATCTCGGTCCCCCGCGCCGTCGACACATCCCCTTCCCGCCGCCTCAGCGTGGCCCTTCGGAACATCGCCATGGGGTCCCTCGAGGCCTCGAAGAAACCTCGTATGAACCTCGGCATTGCGCTGGCCAAGGAGATCGATCTCGCCGCCAAGGCGGACATGGGATCCTTCGCGGTCGCCAAGAAGGACGAGGTCGAGCGCATCGCCCAGTCTGCTCGATGATGAGTCACTCCTGGAGAAACTGACCATGGGACATGTAAGAAGCGAGCTCGCAGAAGCCATACCGGCAATGATGCACAAGCGGGAGAACATCCGCAACATCGGGATCGTGGCCCACATCCACCACGGGAAGACCACCCTTTCCGACAACCTGCTGGCCGCCGCCGGTATGATCTCGAACGAACTGGCCGGAAAGCAGCTCTACCTGAACTTCGACGAGCAGGAACAGGCCCGCCTACTCACCATCAACAACGCGGACGTCTCGATCGTCCACGACTATCAAGACCAGAAGTATCTGATCAACCTCATCGACACCCCGGGCCATGTGGACTTCGGGGGAGACGTCACCCGCGCCATGCGCGTGGTGGACGGGGCGATCGTCGTCGTCTGCGCCGTGGAGGGTGTGATGGCCCAGACCGAGACCGTGCTCCGGCAGGCCCTGCGCGAGAAGGTGAAGCCGGTCCTCTTCATCAACAAGGTCGACCGCGCCATCAAAGAGCTCAAGCTCACCACCGAAAGCATGCAGAAGCGGTTCCTCACCATCATCTCGGAGGTCAACGAGCTCATCCGCAAGATGGCGCCCGAGGAGTTCGTCAACCTCTGGCAGGTCAAGGTCGAGAACGGCTCCGTTGCCTTCGGCAGCGGCTACGAGAACTGGGCCATCAGCTTCCCCTACATGCAAAAGACCGGGACGACGTTCAAGGAGATCAACGAACGCGTCACGGCCGGAGACTCCAAGGCTCTCGCCCAGAAGGCGAAGATCAACGACGTCGTCTTCGACATGGTCGTGCGGCACCTCCCGAACCCGATCGACGCCCAGAAGTACCGGATCCCACACATCTGGAAGGGCCAGCTGGATTCCGAGGTGGGAAAGGCGATGATCAGCACCAACGAGAGCGGTCCGCTCGCCTTCATGATCACCGACATCACGGTCGACCCCAACGCCGGGGAGATCGCCACCGGTCGGGTCTTCGCCGGCAAGGTCGCCAAGGGGATGGAAGTCAACCTCGCGGGCACGAAGATCAAGAACAAGGTCCAGCACGTCAGTCTCTTCATGGGGCCGGAGCGCCTCATGGTAGAGGAGGTCCCTGCCGGGAACATCGCCGCCATCATCGGACTCTCTGACGCCCAGGTCGGGACGACCATCTCGACGACCCAGGACATGGTCGAGTTCGAAGAGATCCGCCA
>JAKAYL010000066.1 GCA_021809545.1 Thermoplasmata archaeon | reverse complement strand
ACGCGGCCATCGAGACCTCCATCCCCGTCGTCATCACAAACCAGGTCTGGAGGGACATCCACTCTGCGACGTTCGAGCCCATCGGGGGGTCCTTCCTGAGTCACATCGCGAAGACGATCGTGCGCCTGGAGCGGTTACAGAACGGATGGCGGAGGGCCACCCTGATGAAGCACCGTTCTCTTCCCGAGGGTGGTACGGCGGACTACCGCATCTCTCCCTGGGGCATCCAGTCCGGGTAGTTCCCGCTCTCCAATCGGACGCTGGTGGAAGCCTTTCGTGGATCGGCCGACTACGGGTGGCGCAGACCTCCTGAGCTACCGTCGGGCGGACTGTCGGTCCGAAGTGATCTACCGCAAATAACGAATCACTTCGTGACTTGCGGATCGCTGAGCATCCTTACAACCACCGAAAACGCGGAGGTCCTAGCAGGGTCTCTCTCTGGGTCTAAGCCCGGACTCTCTGTCCGGAAGCGTCTCTCTTGAAGGTGCCGAAGTCCTCCACCGAGGCGAGCGTTTTCCCATCGAAGACTGGGCCCTCGGTGCAAACGTGGTAGGGTCCGAAGGCGCACGCATCGCAGAGGTTGATAGCGCACTTCATCTGCCGTTCCAGGGAGCCGAAGAAGGGGACGCCGTGCTCCTCGGAAGCGCGCAGGGTCTTGACCATCATGACCTCGGGTCCGCAGCTCCACACCGCATCGAATTTCCGGGAGCTGAGGATCTCGGGAAGCAGGTTGGTGACGAATCCCTTCCTTCCCTCGGTCCCATCGTCCGTCGAGAGGAAGACCTCCTCAGCGAAACGGGCAAACCTGTCCCGGAAGAGGATCTCGTTCGCCGTGGTCGCCCCGAGGGCTACGGACACCTTGGAACCTCTCCGGTGGGCCGCCTCGGCCGCCGGGGCAAGTACGGCCGCGCCGGAGCCGCCCGCAACGAGCAGGATGTTGCTTGGGGTAAGGTCAAAGTGGTTCCCGTAGGGTCCGCGGATCCCGACCCGGACTCCCTTCTCGAGTTGATTGAAGTGGCGAGAGGTCGCTCCCATCACCTTGACCGTGACCCCCTTGAGCGGCTCGGGCTCCACATAGGAAAGGGACATCGGGACCTCGTCGTCTCCGGGAAGCCAGATCATGACAAACTGGCCCGGGAGCGCGGTCGGCGCATACCGGAACCGAAGGGTGACGGTGGAAGGCGTCTCCCGGACCACCTCTTCGATCGTGACCGTCGTTCGCATCACACACGCACTGGGACCTGGACCGTAAATAACTTATTGCCCTGAGACGAATAGTACGTGTGGATGAGGCCAACACACCCCTGCTCCGTCTGCGGCCATGTCGCCGTTGCCGAGTGCGTGAGCCAGGAACGGGAGAGCCGAGGTTTCATCTCGATGCCCTGCATCTCGTGCGGCTGTCGTTGTCTGCCCATGAGCCGTGAAGTCGCGGCCCGGGAGCCGGGACATCCCCCTTCTCCGGGGGTTCTGCACGAGCACGGGTCCGACAGGATGATCGATACTCGGGAAGATCCGTAGAAGAGCGGCTCCTCTGTAGTTGTTCTGAGAGAGACTTACTTTCGGTGCGCCGCGCCTACGGCCTCCGCAACATTGCCGAATCCGCGTTCCTTCAGGATCTCGCGCAGCCCGTCGGCGAGGGTGTGGAAGACCGTGCCGCCCGAATCGGCCACGGCAGTCCCGACTTCGAGCAGGGTGGCTCCCGCAAGGAGGTACTCGAAGGCGTCCTCGGGGGTGGTGATGCCCCCAATTCCGACGAGCGGTATCCGCACCTTCTCGTAGGCCTGCCAGATGAAGGCGAGTCCGATGGGTTTGATGGCAGGTCCGCTCAGCCCCCCCAGCCCATGGTAGAGGACCGGCCTCATGCCCACCGGATCTATGGCCAGGGCCCTCACGGTATTGATCGCCGAGATGGCGTCGGCCCCTGCACTTTCGGCCGCCGCTGCGAGCAGGGCCGGGTCGCTCGTGTTGGGGGTGAGCTTGGCCCAAACCGGGACTTTCACTGCCTTCTTGACCGCCCGAACCACCTCGGAGAGGAGCTCGGGATCAGCACCGATCTCGCTCCCGTACCCCTTCGCGTGCGGGCAGGAGAGGTTGAGCTCGATGGATCCTACCCCCAACTTCTCCATCTCCACGGAGAGGAGGGCGAATTCCTCCGGGGTTCCTCCGAAGACGCTCCCGACGACCTTGACACCCTTTGATAGGGCGAACCTCACTTCCTCCGCGTAGTTCTTGATCCCCGGATTGGGCAATCCCATCGCATTGAGAAGGCCCCAATCGTCCAATCTCTCGATGGTAGGATTCGGGTATCCCGTCCGGGGTTCTCGGCCGATCGACTTCGTCACGACGCCCCCCGCGCCCGCAACATACGCCCGGTGGAGCGACGCACCGCTCTCCCCCCAGATCCCTGAGGCCAGCAGGAACGGGTTCCGGAACTCGACCCCGGCGACTTTCACGGTGAGGGCATCCATGTGCGGGACATCGGACCACAAGCAAATATATAGTGTTGGCAATGGGACGAGCGCCATGCGGCTCGATCGTCTTACCGATGAATCCCGCTCGGCCCTGGAACAGGCGTACCTCGCGGCACTGGAACGGCGTCACCAGGGGGTCGAGCCCGCCCACCTAGCCCTTGCGCTCCTTGGGGGAGAAGGACTGGCTCCAGAGGTCATTTCTCAGGCCGGAATCGAAGTCGAAGCGCTCCGGGCCGCACTGGAGGAATACCTCAAGCATCGGCCAACGGCCGATCATGTGGCTCCGGCAGAGCAATACGTCACCCGGGAGCTTTCCACCGTCCTAGATACGGCAGAGAAGCTTGCGGACAAGAAGAAGGACGCCTACGTGGGGGTCCAGCATCTCCTCACCGCGCTGCTCGAGGAGCCCGGAAATCTCGGCCCGGTTTTCGAGAGGGCAGGCCTGAGAAAGGCGGCCATCGGACAAGTCTTGGAGAACCTGCATCGGGAGAGCGAGCCCCTTCAGGATCGCTCCGAGGGGACGGCCAAGGCCCTGAAGAAGTTCTCCCGGGACCTCACCCAACTCGCTCGGGAGAGCAAGCTGGACCCAGTGATCGGCCGGGACGACGAGATCCGCCGGGTCATCCAGATCCTCTCGCGGAGGACCAAGAACAATCCTGTCCTCATCGGGGACCCCGGAGTGGGGAAGACCGCCATCGTTGAGGGCCTTGCCCAGCGGATCGTCCAGGGAGACGTGCCGGAATCGCTCAAGGAAAAGACGGTCGCTGCACTCGACATGGGTGCGATCCTTGCCGGGAGCAAGTTCCGGGGCGAGTTCGAAGAACGCTTGCGGGGGGTCATCCGGGATGTGGAACACTCTGACGGCCACGTCATCCTCTTCATCGACGAGGTCCACACCCTGGTCGGGGCAGGCTCTGTTGAGGGTGGAGCCATGGATGCCTCGAACCTGCTGAAGCCCGCATTGGCCCGGGGCACCCTGCGGACGATCGGGGCGACGACCACCGAGGAGTACCGGAAGCATATCGAGAAGGACGCGGCCCTTGAGCGCCGCTTCCAGCCGGTCCACGTGGGTGAGCCCTCAGTGGCCGATACCATCTCCATCCTGCGCGGGATCAAGGAACGCTACGAGCTCCATCACGGCGTGGTCATCCACGACTCGGCGGTCGTGGCGGCTGCTCTGCTGTCGAGCCGATACATCACCGACCGCCACCTTCCCGACAAGGCCATTGATGCGGTGGACGAGGCGGCAAGCCTCGTGCGGCTCTCGCTCGATTCCCATCCCCCCGAGATCGACAATCTGGTCCGGCGGATCCGCCAGCTCGAGGTCGAGAAGGTCTCCCTGAAGAAGGAGTCCGATGCCGCAAGCCGGGACCGGCTGGGCCGCATCGACAAGGAGCTGGCCAACCTCCGGGAAAGGGAGGAGTCGCTCCGAGCCCGTTGGAAGAGGGAGAAGGAGCGTGTGGACGAGATCCGGTCCCTCCGCAAGCAGCTTGACGAGGCGCGGAAGGAGGAGGCCGACGCAGAACGGAAGGGGGACCTCGAGGCGGTCGCCCGGGTCCGTTACGGCCGGATCCCGGAGATCGAAAAATCTCTGGCGAACCGGGCCGCCAAAGAGGAGAAGGAGCGTCAGGGCACTTCCCGGCTCCTCAAGGAAGAGGTCGATGAGGAAGATGTGGCCGAGGTCATCTCCAAATGGTCGGGCGTTCCCGTGGCCCGCATGCTCACCGGGGAGATGGAGCGTCTCCTCAAGATGGAAGAGGTCCTCAAGGGTGAGGTGATCGGCCAAGCCCAGGCGGTCGAGGCCATCGCAAAGGCCGTCCGAAGGGCCCGTAGCGGCCTGGCCGACCCGAACCGACCCATGGGCGTATTCCTCTTCCTCGGACCGACCGGTGTGGGGAAGACGTACCTGGCCCAGCGACTGGCCAACTTCCTGTTCCACGACCCCAAGGCGATGGTCCGGATCGACATGTCGGAGTACATGGAGAAGCACAGCGTCGCCCGCCTAGTCGGCGCTCCCCCGGGGTACGTGGGATTTGAGGAGGGAGGGCAGTTGACCGAGGCGGTGCGGCGCCGTCCCTACACGGTCCTCTTGCTGGACGAGGTGGAGAAGGCGGCTCCCGAGGTGATGAACCTCCTGCTACAGCTCTTCGACGAGGGCCGTCTCACAGACGGGCAGGGCCGAACGGTGGACTTCAAGAACACCATCGTGATCATGACGAGCAACCTCGGCACGGACGTCATTTCCGAGGCGATCTCTGAAGACGAAAAGCGCCAGCGGGTCGACAAGCTCCTCCGGGGCTTCTTCCGCCCCGAGCTTCTCAACCGGCTCGATGACATCGTTCTCTTCCACTCCCTCTCCAAGGAGGAGGTGAAGCGGATCGCCGAATTGCAGGTCAAGGAGGTGGAGGGACGACTCCGGGACCGCCGCGTCACTCTCAAGGTCACGGAGGCTGCCCGAGACGCCTTGGCCGATGCGGGCTACAGCCCCGAGTTCGGAGCCCGGCCCCTCAAGAGGACCGTGCAGCGGCTGCTGGTCGACCCGCTTACCGTCAAGATCCTGGAAGGGGGACTGCGGGACGGCCAAGAGGTGAAAGTGGACGCCTCCCAGGGCGCCCTCCAGTTCACCGTGTCGAAGCCTAAGAAGTCTCCGGCGCCGCCCGAATCCGGATCTTGAGCACCTTCTCGATCTTCCGGACCATCGCATCCGGGGGGAAGAAGGCACCCGATTCGAGCTTGTGGATCACGGAGCTCTTCTCGCTCAGACGGACCCCGAACTGATCTTGGGTGAGCCCCATGACCTCCCGGGCTTTCCGGATCCTTTGGGACCAGTCCGGAACAAGTTCGAGCGGGGGCATCTCTGTGAAGATGTCCTTCTCTTCCATCGGGCTCCGGCGCGGGCCCTTGCTCAGGCCGGGAGTCCTCCCCGGGGCATGGAATGCTGCGGGGGGTGGTTCGACCACCTTTCCGAACTTGGCGCAGTTGGGACAGAGCCGCAGGACCGTCCCCTCGATCTTCACGATGCTCACTTCCGGAACGTCTTTTCCACACATCTCGCACAACATGTTGTTACCCTCCAAACTCCCAACCAAGGAACAGGGGGGAGAGCGCACCAGCTAATATTAATAATGTGTGAGCGCCCCCGCCTACCGTGAGGTTATCCGTCCCTACGGATTCCTTGCCTGTCCGAGAATGTACAGGGAACTCTGCGGCAGGAAGATCTCTCCCCTCGGCGTGGGAACGTGGAAGATGGGGGGCGGGGATGCCCCCGATCGCCGCCACGATGCAGAGGAGATCGCCGCACTGAAGCTGGCCCTCGAGGCCGGGGTCACTGTGGTGGACACCGCGGAAATGTACGGGGCGGGCCACGCAGAAGAACTGGTCGGAAAGGCTATCGAAGGGTTCCCACGCGAGGACCTCTTCCTCATCTCCAAGGTCTTGCCAAGGAATCTCAAGAGGGCGGATCTGAAGAAGGCTTTGCACCAATCGTTGAAGCGCCTCGGGACCGAGTACATCGATCTCTACTTGATCCACTGGCCCCCAGCCGACCTAGCCCTCGTGGCCGAAGGGTTGGCTGCGATGGAGGAGGAAGTGGCCCGCGGAGCCATCCGCTCGATCGGAGTGAGCAACTTCGATACGAAGGAAATGGAATTCGCTCTCGAATCACTGAAGCGGACGGAATTGGCCGCGAACCAGATCGAGTACAGCCTGGTGGAGACCTCGCCCGAGCGGGACGTCATCCCCTTTTGCGAGAAGAACAAGATCGCCGTGATTGCGTACACTCCCCTGGCCGACGGCAAGGTCGCGAACATCCCGGTGGTCCAGAAGGTGGCCAAGAGCGTGGATCACACTCCAATTCAGGTTGCCCTGAACTATCTCATGCGTCGCTCTCTGCCCATCCCGAAGGCGAGCAAGCCTTCCCACCTCCGCGAAATACTCGGGGCCATGGGTTGGGAGCTTTCTGAGAAGGAGTACGCAGCGATCCGATCCCAGTAGCGCGTGGGAGTTCCTTTCTGAGAGTCAAAACTCCGCCTTTCATTCGAAGGGTAAATTGGCAGTTTTTCGTGGGCATTTTGGGTGCGTTAGCGAACCCGTAAAGAGACACCTTTATATTCCGTGATTTGCTATATCACGGCATGGTAGCCTTTGGTTCGTCTAAGGGTGGCGCGAAGCGCGGTCGGGTAAAGTGGCTCTCGGTCCTGATGGGTGTGGGTATTCTCCTCATCACAGGGACCGTGGTGGCCGATGTCGTACTGACGTACGCGTTGAACAACACGGTGGGTTCAACGAACACTTCTCCCTTCGAGTGGGAGCAGGGCCCGAACTACGGGGCGGCGAATTCTCTTTCCCTTCTAACGACCACCTGCAACACCGCGACAGGCACGGGGCTCGGAGCATCTGCGACAAACTGTTACCAACTGTCCAATTCGGTCTCTGGAGTTTCGTTTGTTCCAACGACGCTCATCAATGTTGAGTCCTTCGTTTGGATGGCGACCAGCGCATCCGTGGCTACTGACGTGAGCAGCACATACTTGTCACTTGTGGCCGGAACGGGAACACTTGCTGCGGGAGCATGTGCGTACGCGTTCATTTCGAATGGTGCGTTGACTACTACGAGTTTCACTTACAGCGCCGCAACGCCGTGCTCTGTCACAGTTGCGGCTCCCACTGCCGCATATGCTGCCTGCGGGGCTACAACCGCCGGTGGAGTCACCATTGTCAACCTGGCCGCTAATTCGGTGAGCGGTACCTACAGCTGCCCAATCAGTGCGGGAACTGCGGCCGGCACAGTGCTGGATGTCAGCTACTTCATCTACATCCCGGGATCCGCGGTGACAGGCGTTGCACTCTCTAGCATACTCGTGACCCCCACGCTGAGCTAGATTACCTGGGGTAAGGGCAAACGCGGAAAATGGTAAACACAATGAGTAATGCACAGAAGGAAGACTCCGATCAGAGCCGTCGCCGGTTCCTCAGATGGGGGCTGTTCCTCCCCATCTTTGTGGGCGCACTTCTCATGCTATCGATCGGGATGGCAGATGTCATTCTGTCATACCAAGCCACGACCAGTGTGGGTCCGAACGTTGCGACCTCGCTCTATTACCAAGACGGGACGAACTATGCGCTCGCTCACGCCGATGGGTATGCCACCATCGCTTGCTCCGGGTCGAATCCGGCGGCTCCGACCCCATGTGGTGGGGCTAATCCCGCAGCCGGTCAGTCCACAGAGGCCATCACCCTCAACGGGGTGGAATCTGCGGCGGTCTACGTAGTGGATCTGACGGAGTTCGCGATCAGTCCTAACTTCCCTGCGACTGGTCAGACCTTCAACATGGGCCCGGTCCTGGTCTCGTCCACCCTTGCCGGTCCCACGTGCGCTTTCGTCTTCGTCTCGACGGTGGCCCCCACCTCGCCAGCTTCCCTGACCGGGGTACAGCCCTCCG
>JAKAYL010000065.1 GCA_021809545.1 Thermoplasmata archaeon | reverse complement strand
CGCAAAGAGATCGAGCTGATCACTAAGTACGTGGCTCGGAAGAAGAAGGCGGGGTCCATGGGGACTCCCCTGCGCCCCCGAAGCCGTGAGTCCAAGATCCTCGCCTCGGCGCATGCCTCGGCCGAGCTCGTGGCCACCTACGGCTCCCGGGCCCTCTTCGTGCTCGCCGGGAGGGGCATCGGCCCCGAGACGGCCCGGCGGATCCTCTCGAAGGGCTACGGTGAGCTGGACGATCTGCTCGCCGAGATCGTTCGGGTGGAGAAGAACTACGCGAAGAACCGGGAGTTCTGGGATTGAGCCTGATCTGCCCCTACCACCCCTGCCTCGGGGCCCGTTTCCGGGTTCGAGATCGGGGCCGGGAAGGATGGCTAGTGCTAAATAGGCACATGCCATGCGACACCTGTGCAGACACCCGGTAGCCCCCCGGTGCGAGCCCATTCGCCAGAACAATCTGAAGCCCATCTGAACGCTGCAATTGCGATTTCCCTTCTGGTGGCGTTCGTGATGGTGGTATCCGCTCTGACGGGTGGGATGTTATGGCTCACGAACGGGGTCGTGCCGGGAACTGCCACTGCGCCCGCGGGCGCGACAGCGAGCCCCTTGGTTCCAATCGTGGGAAGCACGGGCCCCTTGCCCCTCAAGGCGGTCCCTCAGGGCATGGTGACCGGTGCCAACAATGTCTCCTTTGACCTCGATGTGGCGATCTCACAGACGGGGGCTCTTCAGGCGTTCCTGGCCGGTGTCAACGACCCTTCTTCCCCGTACTATCATCACTTCCTTTCTCTTTCCCAGTTCTATTCTGAATTCGGTCCCTCGACCACGACGATGAACTCGCTCACGAGCTACCTTGTTTCGAACGGGTTGAAGGTGACCCCGACCGGTGGCCCTCTCATCTACCGTGTCTCCGGAACTGCGGCGCAGGTGGATGCTGCCTTCCATATCGAGCTCTACAACTATGCCCTGGGCAACCAACACGGGGTCGCTCCCCGGGGCGTCCCCGAGCTTCCGGCCAACATTGCCCCTCTAGTGCAGTCGCTGAACGGACTCAACGGCTTTGACACGCCGCACGTGATGCTGGCCCACCCATCCACGATGCGTCCGTTGGCCCTCACTACCCCTTCCGTGATGCGCGGCTTCTACAATGAGAACTCGCTCCTCTCGGCCGGGAACACGGGCACCGGCACCATCGGTCTGGCCGAGGTCTGTGATCCCGGTGAGACCGACCAGGGGTACCAGAGCGACCTCAACCAGTTCGACTCCCTTTACGGGCTTCCGTCGACCACCCTTCAGTTCACGGGAAGCGGCTCTTCCTCTTGCTCCGGGGGTCAGTCCGGGTGGAATGTCGAGACCAACCTCGACATCCAGTGGGCGCATGTGATCGCTCCCGGCGCCACGATCTTGGTCTGCCTCGATAACTCTGACCCGTCCGTGTGCGACCAGACCTTTGTTCAGATGGGGATCCCCTTTGGATCCAACAGCTGGGGCGGAGGCGGTCCGTACCACTCCATCTGGCAGAGCGCGGACGCCGCAGGAATCACTCTCCTCGCCTCGGCGGGGGACAACGGGGCCGCCGTCGACTATCCCGCGGCCGAGCCCGACGGGCTCGGTGTGGGCGGGACGAGCATAACTCCCTCCGGTACCTCTTACGGCTCCGAGAGCGCGTGGAGCGGGACGGGAGGTGGCTGTGACGCCAACGACTCTCCTCCTTCGTACCAGGTGAACATGCCCGGCCTTTCGAGTGTCTGCGGAGGTACCTCTCAGCGGGGTGTCCCGGACGTTGCGATGGATGCGGATCCGAACACCGGGGTCAACGTGGTGGCGAACGGCCAAGCCCAGCAGGTCGGGGGCACCTCCCTAGCCTCCCCCATGTGGGCCGGGACTCTGGATGTCATTTACCAATCCTCTGGAGCCACGGGATTCGCGGCCCCGGTCCTCTATGGACTGGCGGAGGGCTCGCTCTACCACACCGTCTTCCACGACATCACGACGGGGAGCAATGGGTACGCGGCGGGTCCTGGTTGGGACGCTGCCACCGGAGTGGGCACCCCCAACATAGCGGCCCTAGCGGCTAACTGGAACTCTGGCACGACTGGGGGAGGAACCCCATTGACAGCCTCCGCCTCGGCCACCCCGACCACCGGGACCGCCCCGCTCGCCGTTTCGTTCTCAGGCTCCGCAAGCGGGGGAACGTCTCCCTACTCGTACTCTTGGGCCTTCGGGGATGGTTCGACCTCCACTGCCCAATCTCCCTCCCACACCTACTCGTCTGCGGGGACCTACACTGCCACTCTGACGGTCACAGATACCACGGGAAGCACTGCCTCCAGCACCGTGACCATCACCGTGAGTGCCGCCGCAGTCCCGCTCTCCGCTTCCGCCTCGGCCACGCCCACCCAGGGGACCTCGCCTCTCTCCGTCTCCTTTTCGGGCGCGGCAACGGGTGGACAGTCACCCTACACCTACTCTTGGGCGTTCGGGGATGGTTCGACCAGCACTAGCCAGAACCCCTCCCACACGTACTCGACCGCCGGCAGCTTCACCGCCACCCTCACCGTGACCGACGCGGCGGGAAGCACCGCCACGAGCTCCGTTGCGATCTCCGTCAGCGCACCTCCGCCCTCGGGAGGTTGCTCGACCCCGACCACGATCTCTCTGGGGACTCAGGTCTCGGGAAGCGTAGCTGCAGGCGGTTGCATGCTGCTATCGGCCGTGGTGAGCCAGACCGAATGGAACAACTACTACTATCTCAATGCGTACGAGTCTGATGGCCAGGTGAGCGGTTCCCAGCCCGTCTTCACGGTGTACACCGGAATGGCTCCTCCCTCAGTATCCGTCTCCAACGCTGCCCAATCCCAGGCCGGGCCGAACGCGGCCATGACCATCAGCCTCTCTGTCCAGTCCTCAGGACAGTTCGGAGGCTGGGGAACCTACGAGTTCCTGATCCAGGCGGCTTCCGGTTCCTCCGGCAGCTTCTGCTTCGAGGCTCAGCTCAGCAACAGCCAGGCAGGTTCTTCCCCGGCCTGTGGGACTGGTAGCGGGAACCCCCCACTCCAGGCCACGGCGGGGGCCTCTGCGCTCAGCGGAACAACCCCCTTGAGCATCTCTTTCACGGGTTCGGCCTCCGGGGGCGCATCTCCGTACCAATACTCCTGGAACTTCGGGGACGGAGTGACCAGCACGGCCCAGAACCCTTCTCACACCTACATGAATGCCGGGACCTACACGGTGACCCTGACGGTCACGGACTCTGCCAAGGCGAGCTCCACCTCCTCGCTCTCGATCACGGCGACCTCCGCACCGACCAGCGGGTGCACTTCGGCGACCCCAATCGCTTTGGGAACCCAGATCACCGGGTCCCTCTCCTCCGGTGGCTGCATGCTGGTCTCCGTCTTCCTGACGGAGAACGATTGGAACAATTCCTACTACCTTAACGCCTACGAGTCAGATGGGACGGTCTCTGGAACCCAGCCGTTCGCGACCCTCTACGCCGGAATGCCTCCGCCCACGGTGACCTCCGTCAACGCTGCGCAGTCTCAGGCGGGACCGAATGCGATCCTCCAGATCAATCTCTTCACCCAGGCGAGCGGCCAGTTCGGGGGATGGGGCACCTACGAGTTCCTGATCCAGGCCTCCTCGGGGGCCTCGGGCGGGTTCTGCTTCCTGGTCCAACTCTCCAACTCGAACCCCGGAAGCGCCCCGGCGTGCAGCGCTGCCCTTTCCTCTGGGTTCGCTCCCGCGCCGGCCATGCCTGCGGGCGCCCCCTCCGGCCTCACCCTCTCCGGCTTCCTCGGAGGGGCGTTCATCCCGTTCTTCGGCCTTGTCGTGTCCACAGATCGCAATCTGGACGAAGAGCGCACTTTCCGCACACCGTGATCAGTGGCTTCTTGGGACAGTCGCCCGAGATCCCCGTGTGGGCCAGGGCAAAGTCGTAACGCACGGGGTCCACCGGGTCGTACCGTCGAAGGTTCTGGGTGATCTCTTTCACCGTCCGCCAGGTTCGGGTCTTTCGACGCGTGAGTCCCATGTGATAGGCGATCCAGTAGACGTGCGTGTCGAGGGGGATATGGAGGATGGACGGGGGCACCTTCCGCCAAAGCCCCAGGTCGGGTTCCCCCGTGCGAACCATCCATCGGAGGAAGAGGCAGAGCCGTTTGCAGACCGGAGGGCTCGGGGAGCTCAAGGGCGTCGGGAAGAGCTGGGAATAGCCGGGAGGGGGCTCGTAGAAGGTGTGTTTGTCCTGGGTCGACCCGAAGCGCAGCGCACGGGAGAGGCAATCCACCCCCTGCTCAAAATATTCGGGCGCGGGTCGTCCAGTCGCGCACTCATCGAGGAATACCTCCTGAAGCCCTCTGGAGTAGTTCTCGTAGATCTCCCCCAGACGAACCGCGAGAAATCCCATCTGGTCATGCCGAATCCACCGGTGTTTCCAGGGGTCCAGGTGGGTGCGCCAATTCCTTCGTGGGAAGGACTCCACAAACCTTCTCGGGTCCCCCTCCATCTTGCCCTGCAGGTTCCGGAGGGCGGCGCGGATGGAGAGCACGTTCCCCACCGCTACCGTGGAGGCAAAGATCCCCATGATCTCGGCCGCCTTGGGATCCTTGCGGTAGGGTCGCACCAGTGCCAGCGGGTCGACCGTGAGGGAGGAGTCGTAGTGGAAGGTCCGGGCCAGATGCTCCAGATCTGTTCCCAGGCTGGCGGAAATTCTCATCTCACTTCGTAATTCGCTTGCGAGACGCGCCCTTCCGTGGGGTGACGGTCTTGGCACTCTTGTTGGGTAAGGGCGAATCCGAGCCTGCGGGCGAGTCGGCCGGCGTCGGGGAGGCCTCGTTTGCAATCGTCCCTTCGATGAGTCGTTTTACGGCCAACGGTCCGATCGCGATCGGCGACCGTTTTTTGGCACCTACGGTGTGGAATTCCCGCTCATATCCCCAGACTCCGATGCTCATCGAGACAGTTGTCACAATGATGCCCGCCATGGCGGCTTCGATGAAGGCGTGAGAGTTCGGCACGAGCCCTGCCGACACGGGAAGGAGGATGAGAACCGCCGAGGTAAGCCCCCGTGCCGACATCGCGGAAATAGGGAGGAGGAAGCGATGGGGAAGTTCGGCACTGTCGATAAAGAGCCATACGCAGACCGTTCTCACGAGGAGGATCGCCACACCCGCAATGGCTCCCACCAAGAAGAAGAACAAGTACTGCTGGGAGATGATGACGAGCAGCCCCATGGCAAACAGGAAGAACGCCCGGGTCAGGAAGGCGATCTCTCCCCCGAATTGCCGCACCCTCTGCGACATGACGAAGTACCCCTTCCATCCCAGCCACTTGCGAATCGACGAGGCATTCCCGACGACAATGCCCATCACCAATGCGGCGATGATCCCTGCCCCGTCAAAGTAATCGACGACCCCTACCACGAAGAAGAGAAATCCGATGGTGGCCATCGGAAAGTACGGGGTCGACTGCAGTTTGGCGGAGATCTCGACCCACAGGAGCCCTGCGAGGATGCCGCCGAGGATGCCCAGGGGAAGGTTGAGGGCCGCAAAGAAGATGGGCTGGCCGAAGCCCATGGGGGAGCTTCCCGCGGGAAGCAGGAAGAGGAGCAGGGATGTGACGATCAGAATCGCCGCGGCATCCTCTACCGCGGTCGTCAGGTGTACCAACGACCGGGCTTGAAGAGTGATAGAGAGCCGACTCGCCACCGTGACCACGACCCCGCTGGAGGTCGCAGACATGGCCGCGGCAAATACCAGCGAGAGCATCGCGTTCTTGTCGGTGACGAAGTAGTAAGCGAGTGGGAATACAACCGTCATGGTCACGACCACGGAGGCTATTGCGAGCAACACCGCGTGGAGGCTCCGCTCGTTGATGGTGTGCCGGCGCATATCCATCCCCGCATCGAATAGGATCAGCGAAAGCGTGGCGACCCCAAGGTACGGGGCGAAGGTAACTACCTCCGAGAAGGAGATGATTCCCGCCACCGGTCCGATAAGGATACCGAGAAGGAGCAACCAGAGGACGTCCGGCAGGCCGAAGCGCCGGGCAAGGACGTCAGCCACGAATCCGAGGAGCAATGCCGCGCCCGCGGCGAAAAGGAGGATAGAAGTGCCGACCGACACGCGGAGAGGACTCCCCCATCCCACATAAAGGTATGTTGACGACCCCAGTGTCGATGGGCGGGGGCCGTGCGCTGAGGTCTGACTCAGGAGATCATGCGTTCAAGGGAACGCCGGGCCCGGTCCATGACCTGCGGGGAGAGTTCGATCTGGAACTTCATGTCCCGCAGGCTGTCCCGGATCTTCTCCAGCGTGTTCATCTTCATGAAGGGACACACCGCGTCCGGGGACAGGGGCACGAAGCTCGTCGTGGGATTGAGGTGGCGGATACGGTGGAGGATCCCGATCTCCGTGGCGACCATCACTTCCTTGTCCCGGGTCTGTTCGGCGTAGCGGATCATGCCGTCCGTGGAAAGTACCTTGTCCACTTCCGGGAGGACCTCGGTGGTGCAGCCGCACTCGGGATGCGCGATGAGTTCGGCCCCGGGGTGTAGGGCCCGCTGCTGGCGGACCGTCTCGGGCCGCATCCGGGTGTGCACGAAGCAGTCCCCCACCCATAGGTGGATGTTCTTGCGCCCCGTCTGTTTGCGGACGTAGTCCCCGAGGAACATGTCGGGTAGGAAGAGGACCTCGGTGTCCGCCGGGACACGTTTGACGATGTCCACCGCATTCGAGGACGTGCAGCAGTAGTCCGACTCGGCCTTGACCTCGGCGGAAGTGTTGACGTAGCTGACGACGACCGCTCCCGGATGCTCGGACTTCCACTGCCGGAGCTGGTCCGCCGTGATGGCGTCCGCCAGGGAACATCCCGCCTCCAGGTCGGGTAGTAACACGGTCTTGCTGGGGGAGAGTATCTTGGCGGTCTCCGCCATGAACCGGACACCGGAGAAGACGATCACCTTGGCGTCCGACTCCTTGGCCTTACGGGAGAGGTAGAGAGAGTCCCCTACGAAGTCGGCCAGATCCTGGATTTCCCCTACCTGATAGTTGTGGGACAGGATGACCGCGTTCCGGGTCTCCTTCAGGCGACGGACTTCCTCCTCGAGCGACATGCGTTCGGTGGTCTCTAGTCACAGACGCTATTTATGGTGCGTGTCTCCCGCAGGGGTGCTCGCCGAGGTGGCAGAACGGCTAATGCGGCAGACTGCAGATCTGCTTCCCGGGGGTTCAACTCCCTCCCTCGGCTTACCCTCTCCCAGTCCAACGTAGCGGGACAAGCCCAAAATCCCGTCTTGAGAGAGTCAAGTCCCACCGTGGGAAGGCTCGAACCATACTCCTCGGACCCGTTTTCAGGGTCGAAGGACACTAGGGCCCCCGTGGGTTTCAGCGGTATCCCGGAAGGGGGGTCGCTCCCGCCTTCGCACCGGCCTTGTTGAGCTGCCCAAGACGCTCTTGCTTGGTGAGCTTCTTGCGCGTGGTGAATCCCCCCGCCACGGGGTGCCACCACTGAATTCGAGACTCGCCCTCTTTCCAGCAAAGGTAGACCAGCTCCCCCTCCCGGAGAGCATAGAAGTCGACCAGCCCGGAGGAGAGGTCCTTGATCTCGATGCCCCGTTGCTTGAGGGCGGTGATCCGCTGGGCGATCTTTTCGTCGAGGCCGATGTGCATCTGCATCTCGTTCGACTGCCGGACCAGGTAGCGGAGTTCGGAAAGGATGGTTTGGACGAACGGCAACTCCGCTTCTGCGTCCTTGACCTTCCACAACTTGTGGACCTGTGTTTCCCCCTCCTCGGGAGATTCGTATTCATGTTGATGCATGGTGCTAACCCCAAAATGATGGGAATCTTGAGATATAAGATATTCTCCTTCTGTGAAGCGAACACACGATGGGGAAGCATGGGCCAAGGCGCGCTCTTTCCCTGTGGACTTGGTGTTTCCGGTGTGTCGTCCGCCCGCCTAAGGGTGGCCTTGTGGAGAAAGCCCATCATTTTACTAGAATATCTCGACTCCCTCGGTTGATTCGGCCCACGGGTCAGGTGGTTATCCGAAGTCGACTCGCAGAATCTACACGCGAT
>JAKAYL010000064.1 GCA_021809545.1 Thermoplasmata archaeon | reverse complement strand
GGTCCGTCCGGCCGCATTCCCCGACAAAGAGGGTGTCCCCCGTCGCCACGTTCCCGCCGAACACATAGAGGACGCTGTCGGGGGTGTGGCCCGGGGTGTGGAGCACTGCGACGGAGAGCCCTGCGACAGTGAGGTTCTTTCCCTCCTCCAGCGAGAGGTCCTGATGGAGGGGCGCCAGCGCGTGGGCGCAGATCTTGGCCCCCGTGCGTTCCTTCACCTCCTGGTTGCCCGCGACATGGTCCGGATGGCTGTGCGTGTTGAGGATGTAACGGACCTTCAGGTGGGCCGTGTCGATGTACGCGAGGACCGGATCGATCCCGAAGGAGGGGTCGATGACGAAAGCTTCCCCACCCTCCTGCTCCGCTACGACGTAGGTGAAATTCTGGTAGGGTCCGATCTGGAACTGTTTGAGGAGCATGGGTACCTGGAGACGAACATTCTCCTCAGACATCCCTCCGAGCTAAAACGTTGCCTCCGCGGGAACCGCGCCCCCTCGGGAAGGGTGGGGGAACGGGGAGACCCTCCCTACCGGCCTTCGATGTCGCGCCGGGCCAGGAGGTATTGCTCGCGGGAGATCTCCCCCCGAGCATACCGAAGGGAAAGGACGTCCGAAGCGGAGCCCGGGGGAGGAGGGGAGAGGATCGGGGACACGACAACGCTCCCGGGGGTAGCTCCGGGTGCGAGGAGGAGGAGCAGGAAGAGGACGAAAGCGACGAACAGGAGCGCGGGCAGGATCATCATCCACCACCAGCCTCCCCCGCCCATCATCGGGAAGCCGCCCCAGTACCCGGTGCCGAAGCCTCCGCTCCAGTACACCCACATGAAGTAGACCATGAGGACGAAGAGCCCGACAAAAAGAACAACGAAGAGAGCGAGGAGCGCGGTTCTCCCCGTCCCCCGAGACCGCGGCGGCTCCATAGGTAACCCTCAACGACCCATCCGGAAAAGGGGACTTAAGGAGTAGGCTGATTGCAAATCTTCGGAACGTGCTCCGGAACGAGGGTCGGGACCCTCTTCGTCAGGCCCGAATTCGACGAAACTCGAGAACGTAGTGGTGGGGGCCGAACTCCCAGCTCGCGTCGAGACGGAGACCGAAGCGTTTCAGGACCCCTTCCGCCTCCGCGGGAGTGAGACGGATCTCGAGGGGGGGACCGCCCGGGGTCTCCGTCTTCTTCCAGTCCAGGTTGAGGAAGCGCCCTTCGGGCTTGAGGAGCCGGACGGCCTCCGCGATGGTGGCGTCGGGGACATCGTGGAGCACGTTCGCCATGAGAACGACATCGGCGATGGCCGATTCCAAGGGGATCTTCTCCGTGGTCGAGAGGACCGGGAAGAAGTTGGGGAGGTTCCGCTCCACCTTCCGCTCCCGGAGGAGCTCGACCAGGTCCTCCGAGACATCGATGGCGTAGACCTTGCCGCTGGGGCCCACCCCTGCGGCTCCCGGGATCGCGAAGAAGCCCGTGCCGGCCCCCACCTCGGCGAGCGTCACGCCCACCGGGAGCTTGGCCCGCTGCCAGAACTCCTGAGGGTTCTGCTGCTTTCGCCGGTCCGCACTGTCCAGATGGGTGAGTGCGTCCTTCCGGGACCATCCGTGGGTGTGGTGTCCTCCGCTCATGGACCGTATCACCCGCTCCCGGTAATAAAGCCAAGCTCCACGGCCGTGGCCGGGCCGCCGAACGGTTTCCCGAAGCCGTTCGGAAGAAAGGCTTAAGGAGACGGCCACTCTTTGTCCTAGCATGCCCGTTTCTCTGACGCTCCGGGTGGCAGAGGCGCTCCAGAAGGATATCGGCTTCAGCATCGCCCGGGTCGATCCCTCGGTCTGGGACCGCCTGGAGGCGGAGCCGGGGGACGTCATCGAGATCCAGGGGCCGAAACGCTCCACCGCCGCCCTCATCGGCAAGCTCCACGAAGAGTCCTCCCCCAAGAACATCGTCCGGATGGAGGCCCTCATCCGGAGCAATGCCGGGGTCTCCATCGGGGACCGGGTCGTGGTCCGCAAGGCGAGCTGCACCCCGGCGGAGCGCATCGCCATCGCGCCCATCTCCTCGGAGTCGACCGAGATCAACCTCGGTCCGGGGCTCGACGAGTTCCTCATCCGGGCCCTGACGGTCACCCGCAAGCCCCTCGTGCGGGGCGACGTCTTCGTCATCCCGGGGGTCTCCTACCGGGGGGGCTCCCTCCCGTTCGTCGTGATGTCCACCGTTCCGAAGAGCTTCGTCCACGTGACCGCGGCGACCCAGCTCACGGTCTCGGAAAAGACCGTGACGGAACGGGACATCGCCGGGCCCAAGGTCTCCTACGAGGACATCGGAGGGCTCAAGGAGAAGCTCTCCCGGATCCGCGAGGTCATCGAGCTCCCCCTGAAGCACCCGGAACTCTTCGATCGCTTGGCGATCACCCCTCCGAAGGGGGTCCTGCTCTACGGTCCTCCGGGAAGCGGGAAGACCCTCATCGCCAAGGCCGTCGCCAACGAGGCGGGGGCTTACTTCATCTCCATCGCCGGCCCCGAGATCATGTCCAAGTACTACGGGGAGAGCGAGAAGGTGCTCCGGGAGAAGTTCGAGGAGGCGGAGAAGAACGCCCCTTCCGTGATCTTCCTGGACGAGCTCGATTCCATCGCCCCCCGCCGGGACGAGGTGACGGGCGAGGTGGAGCGCCGGGTCGTGGCCCAGCTCCTCACCCTCATGGATGGACTGTCCGGACGCGGCAACGTGATCGTGATCGGGGCCACGAACCGGGAGGACGCCATCGACCCCGCCCTGCGTCGCCCCGGCCGCTTTGACCGGGAGATCGAGATCGGGGTGCCCACCATCGAGGGGCGCAAGGAGATCCTCCAGATCCATACCCGAGGAATGCCGATCGAGGGCACGGACCGGGCCAAGGACGAGATCCTGGCCGAGATGGCCCAGCTGACCCACGGGTACGTCGGCGCCGATCTCGCGGCCGTGAGCCGCGAGGCGGCGATGAACGCCCTCCGTCGCTACCTCCCGGAGATCGATTTCGACAAGCCGATCTCCGTGCCGTTCCTCGAGAAGATGAAGGTCACGCGAGAGGACTTCCGGGACGCGATGCGGAACGTCGAGCCCTCGAGCCTCCGGGACGTCGCCGTGGAGATCCCCAAGGTCCGCTGGAACGACGTGGGCGGGCTCTCGAGCGTCAAGCTGGCCCTCAAGGAGTCCGTCGAGTTCCCCTTCACGAAACCCGAGATCTTCCGGTCGATGGGCATCGACCCGCCCCACGGGGTCCTCCTCTACGGTCCCCCCGGGGCCGGAAAGACCCTCCTCGCGAAGGCCGTCGCGACCGAGAGCCAGGCCAACTTCATCTCCATCAAGGGGCCCGAGCTCCTCAGCAAGTGGGTCGGGGAGACGGAGAAGGCCATCCGCATGATCTTCAAGAAGGCCCGCTCGGCCGCGCCGGCGATCGTGTTCATCGACGAGGTGGACGCCATGGCCGTCCGCCGCGGCATGGGCGGACAGACGAGCGCGGTCACGGAGAGCGCGGTCAACCAGCTGCTGACCTCCATCGACGGCCTCGAGCCGCTGCAGAACGTGGCGGTGATCGGCGCCACCAACCGCCCCGACATGCTGGACGACGCCCTCCTGCGGACGGGCCGCTTCGACCGGCTCATCTACGTGGCTCCGCCCGATCCCGTCGCCCGTCTGGAGATCCTCAAGGTGCACACGGTCCGCATGCCGCTCTACAACGTCGACCTCGAGAACATCGCGGCCGACACGGAGGGGTTCGTGGGCAGCGACCTCGCCTCGCTCTGCCGTGAGGCGGGCATGCAGGCCCTCCGCGAGGGGGGAGGGACCGCCCGGGTGACCCAGGTCCACTTCGAAGCTGCGAAGGCCGTCATGCACGCCTCGGTCACCCCGGAGCTCCTCAAGTTCTACGAGGAATTCGGGAAGTCCATCTCCGCCGCCTCGAGCGCGGTCCGGCGACCGATCACGCCCGTGGAAGGGATCTACCGGTAGGCTGACCCCGTCCCTGGCCGGAAGTCAAATAGCGGACGCAGTAAGGTACCTCGAACCGAGGATGAAGGGTCCCAGGGTCACGCCGGCGTACGGGCCGCTCCGGCACGTGCGCGTGCTCGATACCGGCCGCGTCGTGGCGGGCCCGTGGGCTGCCACGATCCTCGGGGATTTCGGGGCCGAGGTGATCCACATCGAAGGTCCCCCCTTTGCCCCGCCCTATGCGGACCCGACCCGGGTCCTGCCCCCCCTCGTCCCCGTGGGGGCTCCCCCGGAGGATGCCGTCTCCGAGTCCTGGATCCAGTACTCGCGGAACAAGCTCTCCCTCGGCCTCGACGTGACCCGCCCCGAGGGACGGGCACTCTTCCTGGACCTTGTTCGCCGGTCGGACATCTGGATCGATGCCTCCCGCCCCGGCACCTTCGCCAAGTTCGACCTTTCGGACCGGACCGCGCTCCGGGCCAACCCCCGCCTCGTCATCGCCCACGTCTCGGGGTTCGGCCAGACGGGCCGCCCCGACTACCTCCAACGACCGTCGTACGATCTCGTGGCCCAGGCCTTCAGCGGTTTCCTCGCCTCCCAGGGCTCGCCGCCCCCCGCTCCCCCCACCCAGTCCGGGACCGCGATCAACGACCTCGTGACGGGGCTGGCCGCTGCGCTCGGGTCCCTCATGGCCTATGCCCACGCCCGGGAGACGGGGAAGGGACAGGTGGTCGACACGGCCCAGTACGAGATCTTCTTCCTCATGATGGAGAACATGGCCCTCGACTACTTCCTGCGGGGGGCGGTCCGGGGACGGCACGGCAATGCGCATCCGCGTCTCCACCCGTACGACATCTTCCCCGCGAAGGACGGATGGATCGTGCTCGCTGCCCCCACCCCGCGCAGCTGGAAGACCTTCCGGGCCTGGGCCGGACTTCCCGACACCCCCGAATGGAACTCCATGGCCTGGCGGGTCGCCCACCGGGAGGAAGTGAACGAGCGCATCCGGAAGCTCACCCGCCGCCGCACTCTGGCCGAACTGGAGACGGAGGGTCTCCGGAACGACATCGCCTTCGCCCCCATTCTCACCATGGAGGAGATCGCCCGGAACCCCCACTACGCCGCCCGCAAGATGCTGCTCGAGTGGAAGGATCCGGTCCTCGGACCCGTCCAAGGTGCGGGCATCGCCCCCAAGCTCTCGGCGACTCCCGGCAAGGTTTGGCGGGGGGCACCGTGGCTCGGGCAGGACAACACGCGGATCCTGCGAAAGCTCCTCGGGCGTTCCCCCTCGGAGGTCCGGGAGCTGGGGAAGCAGGGTGTGCTGGGCACGTACCGGCCCCGTAAACCCGCCCGGAGGAGACCATGAGCCGCCCCGTGGACCTCGCCCAGCTCAGGGCTTCGGCCCGGGACTTCGCGGTCAAGGCACACCTCGCCGACCGGTCCCGGGAGCTCGACGAGCACCCGGCGTTCCCCTGGGCAGAATATCGGGCCCTCGGAGAGAAGGGCTGGCTCGGTCCCCGCGTGCCCGAGGATTTCGGAGGGGCGGGATGGGGGTACCGGGCCGAGGCCACTCTCTTGGAAGAGCTGGCCGCGAACGGGGGGAGCGTCTTCGCCAAGCTCGTGCTTCAGCCCGAGTTCTGTTCCGTCCTGCGGCACGGGTCGCCCGCGGTCGTTGACCGGTGGTACCGCCCGATGCTGCGGGGAGAGGTCCTGGTGGGAAACCAGATCACCGAGCCCGGGGCGGGCTCGGATGTCCGGGCCCTTGCCTCGCGGGTCGAGCGGGTACGGGACGGGGAAGGGGAACACTTCGTGCTCACGGGGGTCAAGAGCGAGGCCGCCTTCGCCGCCGATGCCAAGGCCGCCCTCGTCTACGCCCAGGTCCCCGTGCCCGACGGCGCGCCGGCCATCACCGCCTTCCTCGTGCCCCAGGACCTTGCGGGGATCACGGTCGAGCTCCACGGGGACATGGGGGAGCGCTGGATGCGGCGGGGCACCGTCCACTACGACTCCGTCCGGCTTCCCAAGGAGGCGCAGGTCGGGGAGGTGGGGAAGGGGTTCTCGTACCTTGTCGAGGAACTCACCCAGGAGCGGGCGATCCTCGCTGTCATCTACTTGGCCCTGGCCCGGGAATCCCACCGGGAAGTCATCGAACATGCGCGAACGCGGCAACTGTTCGGAAAGCGCCTCGGGGACCTCCAGGCGGTGGGCTTCGCCCTCGCGGAGGACTCCACGCTCCTCGACGCTGCGACGCTCTACGTGGAGCAGACGTTGGACCGGCTGGAGCGGGGAGAGGATTCGGCCTCCCAGGCGGCGATGGCCAAATGGCTCGCCAACACGACCGCGCTCCGCGTGCTCGACCACGCGATCCAATTCCACGGGGGAGCAGGATATTCCACGAAGCTCCCCCACGAGCAACGCTGGCGCGACGTCCGCTCCGGCGGCATCGCCCACGGCTCCCACGAGACCCTGAAGATGCTCAAGGCCCGCGAGCTCCTCGGCCGGAAGTAGGGTCCTGCTGGCCTCACAGTGGTTATAGGGAAGTCCGGGTATCGGAGAAAACGGGTCGGACATCGAGGAGAATGACGGAGAGACTCTCGATCGCGGAAGAGCTCGCCGCGAAGCAACGTGCCATCTCGGTCGCCGAGTTCTTTGAACGGAACCGGCAGGTCCTCGGCTTCGACAATCCCCAGCGGGCGACCCTCACCACCGTCAAGGAGGCCCTCGACAACAGCCTGGACGCCTGCGAGGAGGCCGGGGTCCTTCCCGAGGTCACCGTGGAGATCTCCAAGGTGACGGAGGACCGGATCCGCATCGCCGTCGAGGACAACGGCCCCGGCATCGTGCGGCGGGAGATCCCGAACGTGTTCGGGCGCTTGCTCTACGGAAGCCGGTTCCATTCGAACCGCCAGGCCCGCGGTCAACAGGGGATCGGCATCTCCGCCGCGGTCCTCTACGCGGGACTGACGACCGCCACCCCCGCCCACATCGTGTCCAAGGTCCGGGAGGGGGCGACCGCCGTCTCCGTGGACCTCCTCATCGACACTTCGAAGAACCTACCGAAGGTGCAACGGGAGGAAGCCTACCTCTGGGGGGACAAGCCGCAGGGGACCCGCATCGAGGTCACGCTCAAGGGACGCTACCAGCGGGGCCGGGTCTCCCCCTACGAATACCTGCGGGGGACCGCGATCGTGAACCCTCATGCCCGCCTGACCCTGCTCGAGCCCGACGGTACCCGGACCACGTGGGACCGGGTGAGCCCGGAGGCCCCGCCCCTCCCGAGAGAGATCCCCCCCCACCCGTACGGGATGGAGCTGGGGGAGCTCTTCCAGCGGCTGAAGGGGACCGAGGCGAAGAGCCTCCAGGAGTTCCTGACGCGCAACCTTTCGGGGGTCTATCCCCGCACGGCCCAGGAGATCGTGAAGGAGGCCGGGCTCAAGTCCACCCTGAAGCCCCAGGACGTGAGCTCGGCGGACGTCGAGAGCCTCCTGTCCGCCCTCCACAAGGCCAAGGTCGCACCTCCGCCCACGGATTGCCTCTCTCCCATCGGGCCGGTCCTGATCAAGCGGGGGCTGAAGAACGTGCTCGGAGCCGTCCGCCCCGAGTTCTATGCGAACCCCGTCAGCCGGCCGCCCAAGGTCCATGCCGGCTGCCCCTTCGTGGTCGAGGTGGGCCTGGTCTACGGTGGCGGCCTTCCGGCGGACGAGCCGATCCAAGTCCTCCGCTTCGCCAACCGCGTGCCCCTGCTCTTCCAACAGGGAGCCTGCGCCATCACCCAGGCCGTCACGAACGTCGAATGGCGGCGGTACGGGCTGGAACAGAAGTCGGGGGCGCTTCCCGTGGGCCCGGTGCTCCTCCTGGTGCACGTGGCCTCGACGAAGGTCCCGTTCACATCGGAGGCAAAGGAGGCGGTCGCCTCCACGGACGACATCGACCGGGAGCTCACCCTCGCCATCCAGGCCGCGGCCCGCACGCTCTCGCTCCACATCTCGCGCCGGGTGCGTCGCTCCCAGGCGCTCGAGAAGTTCGCCATCGTGCGGAAGATCCTCCCGAAGCTCGCCGAGCGCACGTCCACCCTCGTCGGCAAGCCGGTCCCTGACCTCACGCCCGTTATCACGAAGATCATGGGGGTGGTCGCCGTGGAGCC
>JAKAYL010000063.1 GCA_021809545.1 Thermoplasmata archaeon | reverse complement strand
CCGTTCAGGACCTCGAGGGCTTTCGTCACGATCTCCTCGGGGTAGAATGGCTCACCGTCATACTTAAGGAACTTGTCAGGGAAATCGAAGCCCGTCTCCCGGCGGATGAGCCCTCCCAGCTTGGCCGAGTAGTTGGCCTCGACAAGCAGGGTCTTCTTGGCGCGCAGGAGCGTGCTCGCCAGTTCCGAGTTCCGCAGCGGATAGGGGCAGTTGATGTGGAGGAAGTTGACCTTCTGGTCATTTCCCTCCAGATTCTTCAGCGCATCCCGTACCGGGCCGGCGGTGGATCCCCAGGCTACGATGGTGAGAGCGGCGTCGGCGGGGCCCTCGAGGGTTGGAAGGGGCAGTTTCTGCCGCAGTCCTTCTAGTTTGCGCATCCGCTTTTCCATCATGTGCTTGCGCTCCAAGATGGCGGGGGGGGTACCGACCTTCACATCCGAGATGAGATGCCCCGTCTCGTCGTGCTCGTCGCTGCCGGCCACGTAATTGTAGCCCGGCTGGCCCGGGAACGCCCGGGGAGAGACCCCGGTCGGGGTGTAGGCGTATCTCCGGTATTCCCCGTTGGACGCCGGGAGCTGGCGGGCGTAGAGGTTCGGGGGCTCGTAGTCCATGGGAAAGTCCTCCCGGTCGGCCGACTGGAAGTTCTCGGAGAGGTTGAAGTCGCTAGCCACGAGGATGGGGGTCTGCCACTCCTCGGCGAGGCGGAACGCCTCCCGGGTCTGGTGATAGGCCTCCACGACATCCCCCGGCGCGAGGATAACCCGGGGGAAATCCCCCTGACCTGCGCCCAGCATGAGATCGAGGTCTCCCTGCTCGGTCTTGGTAGGAAGTCCCGTGGAAGGGCCCGTGCGTTGGGAGTTGACCACCACAAGGGGCGTCTCGGACATGCCTGCCATGCCCAATGCCTCGACCATGAGAGAGAAACCTCCACCGCTCGTTGCCGTCATTGCCCGCACGCCGGTATGCGAGGCCCCGATCGCCATGTTGATGGCCGCGAGCTCGTCCTCGGCCTGCTTGACCACCACTCCGAGTTCCTGGGCATGGGCCGCCATCCAGTGCATGATGGAGCTTGCCGGGGTCATGGGGTACTGGGCAAGGAAATTGCAGCCTCCGGCAGCGGCTCCCATCGCGATCGCTTCGTTCCCGGTCAGAAGAAGCTTCTCCTTCCCGTGCTTGGGGGATAGGGCGCGCTCGAGGGGCTTCTCGCGTTCCTGAACGTACTTGAACCCCGCCTCAGCCGTCCCGATGTTCTGTTCAAGGATCTGCTTCGACTTGGTCCCAAAATTGTCCGTGAGGATGCTCACGAGCGTCTCGAAGGGGAGGCCGCTGAGGTAGGTGCACGCACCCATCCCCGCGGAGCCGGAGAGGATCGGGTCGCTCGCGAACTTCCGGCTCATCACCAGGGTCGGAACGGGGATGGCCCGTGTCCCGGGGGGAAGTCGGTCCGGGCTGATGCTGAACTTCTCCGGGTCGTGGATCACCACCCCTCCCTTGCGGAGGTGCGGGATGTGGATCTCCGCCGTCTGCTCGTTGTACGCGTAAAGGATGTCTATCCCGTCCCCTGGGGAGCCGACCCGGTCCGGGCTTCCCCGGGAGTGGAACCAGACGTGTCCCCCACGGATGACCGATTGGTAGGCCGTGTGGCCATAGGCGTGGTATCCGTTTCTCGTGAAGAGGCGCGCGAAGCTCTCTCCCAACGTTGCAATTCCATCACCGGCAGCCCCGCCCACTCGGATGTTGAGGTCCCGGGTGTCTGACATGAGTTACCGAGTAGCGGTTTTGCGTATAAGGAATTCGACTCACGGCGAACTTCGATTCGGCCCGGGGTCCTCCACCACGCTGGTACAGGGGAGAGAACCCGTTTCCTAGGGGCTAACCCACGATGATCCGGCAGTCGGCCGCGACCACTCCTTCCCCCTGGGGGAGCACCAGGAGCGGATTGAGGTCGAGTTCCTGTATCATCTCCTGCTCCACCGCCATCTGGGAGACCCGGAGCAGGGTCTCGTGGAGGGACGTCAGGTCACCGGGGGTCTGTCCCCGGGTCCCCCGTAGAATGGCCGCCGCATGAACGGAGTCGATCAACCGCCACGCAGACTCCACCGAGAGCGGAGCGGGCCGGAAACCGATGTCCTGGAGGGTCTCCGTGAAGACTCCTCCCATCCCGAAGAGAAGGAGCGGACCGAAGTCAGGGTCCCGCTTGATCCCCACGATCGTCTCGAAGCCCCCTTTCACCATCTGCTCCACCACGAACCCCGCAATGCGGGCGGTGGGCGCACGTCCCGCTACCCGGTGGCGCATCTCTACGTGGGCCCTCTTCAGTTCCTCAAGGCTGTTCAGGTTGAGGGTGACTCCTCCGACCTCCGTCTTGTGGAGGAGGTCCTGGGAGGCGACCTTCAGGACCACCGGGTAGCGCACCTTCTCCGCGGCGGCCTCGAGTTCGGTCTCATCCTTCGCGAGGACGTATCTGGGGAAGTGGATGCCATAACTCTCCAGGAGCTCGCGGGAAACGTGGTCCGGCAGCGCCTTGGTCCCCGACGCTTTCCACCGGGTGATCTTCTCCCGGACCGCCGCGGCTTCGACCGTAAACCGGGGAGGCGTGGTCCTTCGCCGGCTCTGGAGGCTCGAATAGCGGGCCAGGTCGCAGAGCGCCTGGGCCCCCTCTTCCGGGAAGGTGAAGTTCGGGATTCCATTGGCCTCGAGGAGAGCGACTTCTTCCGACAGGTCGGCCACTCCGAAGAGACAGGAGACCAGCGGCCGGGTGGGGTCCCGGGTCTCCACAATCAACCGGGCGACTTCCCCTCCGGAGGTATTGCCTGTGGGGGTGGCGATCACAAGGGTCGAGTCCACCTCGTCCCCGCGAAGGATCTCCTGCAGGGCATTCCGATAGGCGGCCGGCGTCGCGTCCGCAGTGAGATCGACAGGGTTCCGGGCCGAAGAGTTGACCGAGGCAGCCGCCATGATGGCCTTGCGCTTCTCTTCGCTGAGGCGAGGGATCGCTAGTCCTCCCCGGGCGGCCACATCCGCCGCGAGGATGGCCGGGCCGCCGGAATTGGTGAGGATCGCGAGACGTGGGCCCCGGGCCACCTTGCAGGAGGCGAAGACCTTGGCCATGCGGAAGAGGTCTCCGATGCTCCCCGCCCGCAGCACCCCTACCTCATCGAAGACCGCGTCGTAGAGGCTGTCCGAGAGGGAGTTCGCCAGATTCCCTGTATGGCTCTTGATGGCTTCCTCGCCGAGGGCCGTTCGTCCGGACTTGATGAGGAGAACAGGTTTCTTCTCGGCCACCTCGCACGCCACGTCGAGGAATCTGCGCCCCTCGGCTAGCGATTCCAGGTAGAGCAAGATGACCTTGGTCGACGGGTCGTCCCCCAGGTTCGACAGGAGGTCACATTCGTTGATCCCTGCCCGGTTTCCCACCGAGACGAATTTCGTGAAACCGATCCCTTCCCTCTTCGCGTGCAGGAGGATCCCCTGGCCCAGGGCCCCGCTCTGGGAGATGAAGGCGATGTTGCCGCGTGTCGGCAGGGTTTCCGAGAAGGTCGCGTTCAGACGGACTTCCGGGTCGGTGTTGATGACCCCAAAGCAGTTCGGGCCGACGATGCTGATCCCGTGCTTTCGGGCGATCCGGATGACCTCCGCTTCGCGGGCCGTTCCCTCTCCTCCGATCTCCTTGAAACCTGCGGAGATGATGATGGCGGCCCGGACCCCGAGGGCACCGAGGCGTTCCAGGAGTGGGGGTACGCCGTCGGCTGGAACCATGATGACCGTGAGGTCGGGGACCTCGGGAAGGCTCTCCACGTTGGGGTAGGCCCGGACCCCCCCGATGCTGTTCCAGTGGGGATTGACCGGATAGACCACACCGTGGAACTCGGCGGCGAGCAGGTTGCGGAACAGCGTGTGTCCTACCGTGCCCCGCTTTCCCGACGCACCCACGATGGCGACAGAGCGAGGGGCGAACACACGCTCCAAGGATTCCGCTGGTCCTGGCATTTCGTAGCTCGATGTGAGCGGCCGAGCATTTATATCCTTCCGTCCTCCCATCCGAGGAGGTAGAGATCGTGGCTCACGGAGGCGTGCTGGCTCGCTTGCCCAAGGGGGATCTGCAGCAAATCATCGCCGTAGGGAGCGGCAAGGGCGGGGTAGGCAAGTCATCGGTGACAGCCCTTCTGGCCAGCGAACTCGCCCGCCAGGGACACACCGTCGGGATCTTGGACGCCGACGTGACCGGGCCGTCCATTCCCCTCCTCTTCGGGCAGAAAGGTCCGCTGAAGGACCAGGGCCACGGTATCGAGCCCGCGGTGACCGCCAACGGGGTCAAGATCGTCTCGAGCCAGTTTCTCGTCGAAAACGAGGACACTCCCGTCATCTGGCGTGGACCCCTCGTGACCCGGCTCATCACACAGTTCTTCGCCCAGGTCAATTGGGGTCCTCTCGAGTACCTCTTGCTCGACATGCCCCCGGGCACCTCGGATGTTCCCCTTACCGTGTTCCAGACGATCCCGATCGATGGGATGGTCTTCGTGACGACCCCCCAGGAGCTCAGCAGCCTCATCGTGAAGAAGGCGATCGTCATGGCCGAGGAGCTCCACGTGCCCCTCCTCGGTCTCGTCGAGAACATGGTCGAGGTGAAGTGCCCCCATTGTGGCGAGGTCTTCTCCCCCTACGGGAAGAGCCACACGGAGAAGATGGCGAGCGACCATTCGGTCGACATCCTGTGCAAGCTTCCCGTGGACGCCCAGGTCAGCGAACTCGGCGATGCGGGGCGTGTCTACGACTATTCGAGCCCCAAGGTGGGGGAAATGACGCAGGCCCTCCTCAAGGGGATCGTGGATTCGAAGAAGCGCAACCTCCGGGTCTTCTGAGACGCCCCGCCGTGGACCGTCCTCGGGGACGGGGGCCGCCTCTCGATCTCCGCCGGTACCCTCGCGATTAATACCGTCGCTGCCCTGGTAGGTATGATGGGATACATCGAAGCTCCTCCCGGGCTAGAGAACGTGGCGGTCGCCTCCACCGCCATCACGTACATCGAGGGGGGAAACGACCAGATCTGCTACCGGGGATACGACGTCAAGGAACTGGCCCGGTCCTCCACGTACGAGGAGGTGGCCTTCCTCCTTCTCCGGGGGCGGCTGCCTCTCGAACACGAGCTGAAGGATTTCTCGGACATGCTTCGCTCCTGCCGGCCCCTCTCCCCCCTGCATCGCTCCTTCCTTCGAAGCCTCCCCTCCGAGATGGAGGTCATCGACTCGCTCGCCGCCACCCTCCTCCTGCCTGCCGAAAAGACCAAGGGGCACCCTTCGGTCCACGGGCCCAACTACGACCTGGGCTGCCAGATCATCGCAGAGACCCCCACGATCTTCGCTGCGGCTCACCGGTTGCACCTCGGTCTGGAGCCCTTGGAACCCCGCCCTGACCTAGGGCATGCCGCGAATTTCCTCTACATGATCCGGGGGGAAGTGCCCTCCCCGGTCGAGAGCCGGGCGTTCGATGCCGTCATGATACTCCACGCGGACAACGAGCTCAACACGAGCACTTTTGCCGCCCGTGTCGCGGCGAGCACGCGGGCGGACATGCCAAGCGCCATCGTCGCTGCGCTTTCTACCCTCAAAGGGCCGCTCCATGGGGGCGCGAGCATGCACGTCATCCGCCAGCTGGATGAGATCGGCGAACCTAGCCGGGTCGAGGAGTACGTCAAGGAGCGTTTTGACAGTGGCCAGCGGGTGACCGGTTTCGGCCACCGGGTGTACAAGGTCGAGGACCCTCGCGCCACCGTGCTCCGGGAGCTGGCCCGGGACCTGTCAAAGGCCAAGGGAGATTCCACCCGATTCGAGATGCTCCTCCGGCTCGAGCGGGCCGTGAAAGAGAAGAAATCTCTTCCCGTCAACATCGATCTCTATTCCAGCTGCGTCTACTCCCAGCTCCAGATCCCCCTCGAGCTGTTCATCCCGATCTTTGCGGCCTCGCGGACCGTGGGATGGACGGCTCATATTCGGGAGGAGTACGCCGCCGGGAAGCTGATCAGCCCCGTGGCGATCTACAACGGGAACCGGAATCTCAAGTACGTCAAGCTCTCGGAACGCACCTCCGCCTGAATCGCTTCCTGGCTCCGAAGTACGCACCCGGCATGAGGGGCCTCTTCTGAGGGGGCGCCCCTGACGTAATCTCCCCACCTAACCCCTATCAAGGGGGGTATCTCCCGAACTTGTTTTGCGCAAAGACTTTCCCCCTTTGCGACATCGCTTTTTTCCTGGAAGGCGTGAGACATGGCAGAAGATGCGGTCGGATTCATCGGTCTGGGTTTGATTGGAGCGCCCCTCGCGAGAGTGCTGCGATCCCGGGGCACTCCGCTCGTGGTGAACAATCGGACTGCGGAAAAGGCAGGGAAAGTGCTGGAAGAAGGGGCCGTGTGGGCCGCGTCCCCCGAGGTGGTGGGCCGAGAGTCCACCAGCGGGATCGTCTTCCTCTGTCTGGCCCATGCGGAGGCCTGCTCTAACGCCCTGTGGAAGAAGGGGGGGCTTGTCCGAGGACTCCCCAAAGGCGGACTAGTCGTGAACCTGAGCACGATCGCTCCGGATGAGGCTCGCGAGCTGGAGCGGCGACTGGGGGAATCCGGTCTCCACTATGCGGAGGCCCCCATCGGGGGCAGCATCGACGCCGCCGCGCAGGGGCAGGTGCTCTTCTACGCCGGAGGATCTCCCTCGGACCTGGATCGGGCCCAGCCCTATCTGGAGCGCATGGGGAAGAAGGTCCTCCGCATGGGCCCAGTCGGTGCGGGTACCGCCATGAAGATCGTCAACAACATCCTCACCATCGGAACGGTCACGCTCCTATCCGAGAGCCTAGCCCTCGCCGAGGGCCTCGGGCTGGACCTCCGGACCACCGTCGAGATCCTCCTGGAGGGCGGGGGTCGCTCCCAGATGCTCCTGAACAAGCAGGAGGCGTTTCTCAAGAAGGATTACACTCCCAAATTCTTCGTGACGTTGGCAGAGAAGGACCTCCGGTTGGCCGAGAGGTCCGCCCGGCTGACGGGGAAGAAGGTACGCATGGTGCGAGAAGCCCGCCGTTTGCTCGAGGAGGCCGAAGCGCTGGGTCTCGGGGAATCGGATTTCTCGGCGGCCTACGAGGCAGCTCGCTCTCGGGGTCGCAGAGGTCCCCGGTCGCGGATACCTATTCCTCTCTGACCTCGAGGACCCGCATCAACGGATACTGAAGATCGTCACGGAACACGATCTCCGCAGTGACCCAGGCCTTCCCCACATGGAGGGTCACCCTGGCCTGAAGCATCTCCGCACCTAGGTAATCGTAGGCAAAACGCCCCTTTCCCCGGGCTTTTCCGGCATCGATCCGTACCCGAATCTCGGTGACATAGGGCTGAAGTCCCACCGCCGCCTCGATGGCCCGCTCCAAGGTGGGGGCCGTCCGTCGGGCTACAGGGACCCCGATGAATTGGTGGAAGATGCCTCCCAGCTTGATTCCGGTCTCGAAGAGCGCTTGGTCCCGATCGCTCTCAAGTCGGACGGGTACTTTTCGGGTCGCCCGGCGCGCGAACTTCTTGCCGCTCATCCTTCACCAGCCAAGGGCCGGCGACATAAAAGGCCATCAGGACGAGGAATCCCACCAGGGCAAAGGCAAAGGCGGTCAGGTAAGACCAGGAATTCGTCGCAGTAGAGGGAAAGAGGTTGGGAAGGGCGATGGCCACGGCTCCGGCCGTCATAAGGGGATAGAGGAACCGACGACGGGCCACCGGGTCCCGCATTTTCGGGTACTTCACCGGCAAGACCATGAGCGGGGCAAGGATCGCCACGGCAACGAGGAAGGCCACGGGCTCCACCATGAGGAACCCGGGCACATCGAACAGGAGCACCAAGAACGCGATGGCGATGGCGTTCTGCGGGGTCGAGGCACCCAAGAAGTAGGGGAAGTTGTGGGTGTCCATCGTGTACCTCACCAGGCGGTAGAGCCCGAGGGCGGCCACGAGGACCGCCAAGAATACCGAGACGATCGTGTAGGGCTGCCAGGTGGTGGTCGGATAAAGGTCCACCGAGACAAGGAAGGCGGGCGCCACGCAGAACGTGATGCTGTCCGCCACCGAGTCCGCGACCCGTCCGAAGAGCGTGCCCGAGTTCCCCGATCTTCGGGACGCATAGCCGTCGAGCCCGTCCCAACCGATTCCCGTGTAGATCAGAGCGAGGGCGAAGAGCTTGTTCCCCCAGATGATGTAGATGATCGCCCAGATGCCCGAG
>JAKAYL010000014.1 GCA_021809545.1 Thermoplasmata archaeon | reverse complement strand
GCATTCTCCCTTCGCCTGTTTCCGGCATCCGAGCGAGAATCCTCAAAGCCATATCCTCCGCTGTCTCTCCTCTCTCGGGCGGGCCTGTAGCATAGCCCGGATAATGCACCGGCCTTCTAAGCCGGCGAACTGGGGTTCGAATACGGCGGTCCCGTGGGACCACCGCCGAGATTCCCCACAGGCCCGTACTACCCTTAATAACCCATCCACGTATCTGGATTTTACCTATCATGGCCGGCGAAGCAACCAAGGGCAACGGGGCCTCTTCTTACGGTGCAGAATCGATCCAGATCCTGGAGGGGCTCGCGGCGGTCCGCAAGCGTCCCGCGATGTACATCGGTTCCACGGACACCCGGGGCCTGCACCACCTGATCAACGAGGTGGTGGACAACTCGATCGACGAAGCGCTCCGGGGGGCCTGCACGTTTGTCGAGGTCACCCTCGGCAAGGATGGGACGTGCACTGTCACCGACAACGGCGGCGGGATTCCCGTGGAGATCCATCCCAGGTACAAGCGCCCCACTTTGGAGATCGTGATGACGGTCCTCCATGCCGGAGGCAAGTTCGACAAGAACACCTACAAGATCTCCGGAGGGTTGCACGGCGTCGGGGTCCACGTGGTGAACGCGCTCGCCGAGTTCCTCGAGGCACGCGTGAAGCGCAACGGGAAGACCTACTTCCAGCGCTTTGAGCGAGGGACCCCCAAGGCTCCCATCCAAGAGGAAGGAGAGGCGCAGGACACCGGGACCTCGATCCGTTTCAAGCCAGACGCCGAGATCTTCGAGACCGTGCACTTCGAGAAGTCCGTGGTCGAGCACCGGCTCCGGGAACTGGCCTTCTTGAACCCCGAGGTCACCATCCACTTCAAGGACGAGCGGGAGGATTACAACACGACGTTCCACTACTCAGGTGGGCTCTCTGAGTACGTCCTGGAGCTCAACCAGAACAAGAACGCCCTCTTCACCCCGCCGATCACGATCTACGTCAACCGGCAGAACGTGGAGGTGGAGATCGCGCTCCAATACGATGACGGCTACAACGAGGTGCTCTTCTCCTACGCCAACAATATCCCCACCGTCGACGGGGGTTCCCACGTGGCCGGTTTCCGCGCCGCGCTTACCCGCAGCCTGAACGACTATGCCCGCACCCGCGGTTTCATCAAGGGTGAGAAGGAAGGTGTCACAGGCGAGGATGTCCGGGAAGGGCTGACCGCCGTGGTGACCGTGAAGCTCCTGGAGCCCCAGTTCGAGGGCCAGACCAAGGGCCGGCTGGGAAATTCCGAGGTCAAAGGCATCGTCGAGTCCGTCGTCAACGATAAGCTCACCGAGTTCCTAGAGGAGAACCCGTCCAAGGCCCAGGCCATCATCTCGAAGGCGCTCCAGGCAGCGGAAGCCCGGGAGGCCGCCCGGAAGGCCCGCGAGCTCACCCGACGGAAGGGGCTCCTCGAGGGGAGCATGCTTCCCGGGAAGCTCGCCGACTGTCACTCCCGGGATCCCTCCAAGAGCGAGCTGTTCATCGTCGAGGGGGATTCGGCCGGTGGGAGTGCCAAACAAGGTCGAAATCGCGAGTTCCAGGCGGTGCTCCCACTTCGGGGGAAGATCCTCAACGTGGAGAAGGCACGACTGGACAAGATGCTCCAGAACGAGCAGATCACCAACCTCATCACGGTCATCGGGACCAACATCGGCGATGAGTTCGACCTTTCCCGCCTACGCTACCACCAGATCATCATCATGACGGATGCCGATGTGGACGGCTCCCACATCCGGACTCTCCTTCTCACCTTCTTCTACCGGAAGATGCACGACCTCATCGAGAAGGGCCACATCTACATCGCCCTCCCCCCGCTCTTCCGCGTGGCCAAGGGAAAGGAGGTCCACTACGCCTTCTCCGACGAGGAGCGCGACCAGATCGTGCGAGATTTCGGAGGGATGCGCGGGGTGACGATCCAGCGCTACAAGGGTCTCGGTGAGATGAACCCGGAGCAACTCTGGGAGACCACCATGCGTCCCGACAGTCGCACGATGCTCAAGGTGAACATCGAGGACGCCGAGCGGGCGAACCAGCTGTTCAACATCCTGATGGGAGAACTGGTGGAGCCCCGGCGGGAGTACATCCAAACCCACGCCCACGAGGTCACGAACCTGGACATTTGATGTCCTTAGTTCGTGACAACCTTGCGGCCTTCTCCTTCCTTCCGCTCGGCCTCCTTGTCCAGCCGGTCACCGGTACCCTCCTCGCGGTAGTCTATCTCTTTCTCATCCTTGTCGGGCAGGGGGCCGCTCTCTTCCTCGCCTTGAAGACGCCGTCGCTACGTGCTGCGGACCTCCCCCCGCTGGAGCAACCCGTCTCCCTGAGCGTGATCATCCCGGCCAAGGACGAAGCGGAGGACCTCGGTCGGGTCCTCGACGACCTCGGTCACCAGGACCTCGGTGCGGAGAAGGGGTCCCGGATGGAGGTGATTGTCGTTTGCGCGGAGTCGAAGGACGGGACCGAGGAACGGGCCCGACAGCATCCCTTGCGGCCCCTCGTGATCCCTGAGCCTCCACTTCCCCCGGGCTGGGTCGGGAAGAACTGGGCCTGCCACACGGGGTACCTTCGCGCTCAGGGGGATCTCCTCCTCTTCCTGGATGCCGACGTCCGGCTGGCCCCTACCGCAGTGCGGGCCGCCGCTACGGAGCTCACCCGGGGTGGGCACGGCCTCGTCACCTTCGCCGCCAGGGTCGTGATGAAGGGGTTCTGGGAGAACGTGGTGCTACCGATGTACACCCAGTTCGTCCTGACCTATTTCATGCCCCACCGGGTCAACCGGCCGGATTCCCGACGGGCGATGGCCAACGGCCAGTTCCTGATGGTCTCCCGGGGCGCCTACGAGCGGGCCGGCGGCCACACGGCCGTCCGGGGCTACGTTCTGGAGGATGTCAAGCTCGCCGAGCGGGTGAAGTCGGCCGGAGGATCGCTGCGCGTGCTCTGGGCCCCCGACCTGGTGACGACCCGGATGTACACCAACCGGCACGAGATGTTCGAGGGTCTGGTGAAGAACGTCCACGGCACCGAGTTCCGGGCGTGGCGCCAGGTCTCCTTCTTCTTCGGGATCTTCGCCCTCTTCCTCTCCCCCTTCCTCATCCTGGGGCTGGCCTTCCTCTACCTGTCCCTCGTCTGGGTCCTCGTGTCCCTCGTGGCCATCAGTGTCACCCTGCTCAAACAGGCAGCCTTCCAACACGCGCTGCGGGCCCCGCCCGCCTATGCGCTCACCTATCCCCTCGGGGCGGCCTTCTACCTGGCGCTCCTTCTCCGGTCGCTGGCGAACGGGCTCTTCCGCAAGGAAGTGCGATGGAAGGGTCGCTCGTACTCGATGAAAGGGGAAGGCGCCTGAACTACCGGCGGTTTCAGAAGCCGATGGTCCAGAACTGCTGGGCGGCGCTGTTCATCGCTCCGACCAGGGTGGTCGGATAGATGCCGAAAAGGACGAGCAGGACGGCCACGCTGACGATGGTGATCCACCGGGCGGTGCCGACCGCCGTGATCTCGGAGCGAAGGCTTGCCCACCGGGGGGTGGCGGGGCCCGTGGCGGAACCCAAGGTGGAATGGGTGAGGGAGTGTCCGTCGGAGGCGGGAGCCTTGGAGTCGTCCGGCATGTACATGAGGCGCAGGATCCGGGCGTAGTAGAAGACCGAGATCGCACTGTTGAGCAATCCGGCGATGGCGAGGAGGATGAAGTAGCCGGGGGCCTCCACGGCGGCGAAGAAGAGGTAGAACTTCCCCACGAAGCCGAGGGTGAGGGGCATGCCGGCGAGCGAGAGGAGCATGATGGCAAAGCTCGCGGAGATCCCGGGGCGGGAGTGGCCCAATCCCTTGTAGTCCGTGATGAGGGGGCCGATACCGAGGCTCGCCGCAGCCCCGACGACCACGAAGGCGCCCGTCTTCATGAGGACGTCCGCGGTGATCTGCAGGGTGGCACCGGCGAGGGCCGCGGGGGTGTCGATGGCGACCCCTAGGAGCATGTATCCGGCCTGGGCGATCGAGGAGTAGGCCAGCATCCGTTTCATGGTCTTCTGCTCGAGGGCGAGCACGTTCCCCAGCGTCATCGTGATGACGGCGAGGCTGCCCAAGGCGAGGAAGAGAACGTAGCCTTCCGCGGCCCCGAAGACCCGGACGGCGGCCACGAAGACGACGAAGAGCGCGAAGAGTCCCATCTTCTTGCTTCCCCCCGAGAGGAAGCCCGCGACGTTCGGGCCCGCCCCGTCGTACACATCGACGGCCCACATGTGGAAGGGGACGAGGGTTGCCTTGAAGGCCAGCCCGGCGGCGACCATCCCGAAGCCCATGAGCGCGAGCTCGTGGTTCGCCGGGAGGGTGGAGAAGGCGGAGAGCTGTGTCGTCCCGTAGGCCCCGTAGAGCAGGCTCGCTCCAAAGAAGCTGATGGCCGTGGAAAGGGCCCCGATGATGTAGAACTTCATCGCCGCCTCGAGGGCCCTGCGGTCCCGGCGGGTGTATCCCACGAGGGCGTAGGTGGCGATCCCTGTGATCTCAATGGAGAGGAGAAGGAGGATGAGGTCGGCCGAGACGGCCACGAAGAGCATCCCGATCGCCGCAAGCGTGAGGAGCGCGTAGAACGTGGGAGCCCCCTCCTCGTCGGGGTCCGAGATACTGGCGAATCCCACGATGAGGGCCACCGCGAGGAAGATGCCCTGGAAGATGAGCCCGAAAGAGGTGAAGATCACCGGGCCCTGGAGCGTGCCCAGATAGCCGGACGGCAGGGTCGAGAGACCCTGCAGGGGCCACGTCCCGAGGTCCGCCAAGACCTCCAAGAAAGCGAGGAGGAGGAAGAGGGAAGTGGCTCCCCCGAGAAGGATCCGGCTCTTGACCCCCGCCACGTCGAGCAGGAAGATCAGCACGACGGCCACGAGGAGCGAGATCTCCGGCGTGTACGGCGAGATCGTGGGGATCGTGTAGCTCATGCCCCGCCTCCCTCACTCATGGTTGGGTCGCACATACGGTGGAACCTCCGTGGAAGCACTGGGTGGCGAAGATGGCGCTGTGGGGGATCAACTGGACGATGAGGTAGGGCAGGATCCCGTAGAGCACGATCAGGGAGACAAGGAGACCCATGGCCAGCATCTCGTTGAAGGGGAGATCCCTCGCCTTCTCAGGAATGCCGTGGGCGGGCCCGAACGAAAGCCTCTGCAGCATCCACAGATAGAACCCCGCCGTGATCACGAGAGCGAAGAGCGGTAGGAGGATCCACCATCCCAGGGCCTCCCAGGTGGCGAGGAACGCGGAGAACTCGGCCGGGAAGCTCACGAGAGAGGGCAACCCGAGGGAGGCCAGCGAGCCGATGATGAGCATCGTGGAGAGGATGGGGGTGCGCGAGGTGATCCCGCCGATCGAGGGGATGTCCCGGGTCCCGAAGGTGTGGTGGACCGACCCCGAGAGCAGGAAGAGGAGGCCGCTCACCAGCCCGTGGGCGAACATGAGGAGCACGGCCGCCGTGACGCTGAGCTGCGTCCACAGGGCGATCGCAAGGAGAACGATCCCCATGTGGTTGATCGAGGAGAAGGCGACCATCCGTTTCAGGTCCCGTTGGGCGAGGGAAAGGAAGGCCCCCCAGACGATGGAGAGGAAGGCGATGCCGAGCACGACCGGTTCGGCCGCCACGTGTCCGTACGGGAGGAGCGGGAAGGCGATCCGGATGAGCCCATAGGCCCCCATCTTCAGGAGCATCCCGGCGAGGAGCACCGAGCCTCCGGTGGGAGCCTCGACGTGGGCATCGGGCAGCCAGGTGTGGAAGGGGACCATGGGGAGCTTCACCCCGAAGCCAAAGAAGAGCGCCCCGAACATGAGCACCTGGGTGATCTGGGGGATGCTCTGGACGTTGAGCGCGGCGACGTCCGCTGTCGAGATGCTGCCGCCAAAGTCCATCGAGCCCCAGTTGCCGAGGAAGACCATGGCGAAGAGGCTCACCAGGGTGACGACGCTCGCCACATGGGTGTAGACGAAGAACTTGAGGGAAGCGTAGTGCCGCCGGGTGCCTCCCCAGTGCCCGATGAGGAAGAACATCGGGATAAGGACGATCTCCCAGAAGGCGAAGAAGAGGAGCACGTCGAGGGCGACGAACACCCCGAGGAGCCCTGCGTTCGTGAGCCCGACGAGACCGAAGAAACCCGCCGGGTTCTTCCGTTCGTCCCAATGGTAGATGACCGTGACGAGGGTGAGGATCGCGGAGAGGAGGAGGAAGGGCAGGCTGATCCCGTCGATGCCCACGGTGTAGTTGACCGCGAGGCCCGCGCTCCCCCCCGTCGAGAGCGTGAGCCAGTGGGTCACCTGGACGAACTGGTAGTCCGTCGCAAGGCCCAGCTGGAAATTGGCGAGGAGCCAGATCGAGATCCCGAGGGTGCCGACCGCGGTCGCGAGGGCGATCCAGCGGGCCCTGCTCCCCGCGAAGAAGGTGAGGAGCGTCCCTCCGAAGGCCAAGGCGAGGAGGTACGTCAGGGGAGAGAGGTCGAGGCTCATCCTCCCCCCCACAGAGAGTCAAGCCACGGGATGCCGTAGATGATCGCCACCAGGAGCACGACGAGCCCCAGGGCGATCCAGGAGGCGTAGTTCGAGACCAGTCCGCTCTGGATCCGGCGTCCCCGTTCGGAGGCCTGGCTGAACAGGCGCTCGAAGGCATGGATGGTCCCGTCGATCACGTAGCGGTCGAACCAGTCGAGGCCACGGGCGACCCCCAGGATAACCCCGTGGGCCAGTCCGTCGTAGACTTCGTCGAAGTAGTACTTGCGGAGGAGGAGGGTGTGAGGGGCCCGCAGCCAGCTGTTCTCGGGGAGGGAGAAGACCCGCCCGTTGCCCCAGAAGACGTAGGCGGTCCCGACGCCCGCGAAGGCGAGCACGAGGGAGGCGATCGCTACCATCAGGTCACTTGAGGAGAAGACCCAGCCCGAAGAGGTGTAGGAGTACCCGAGGGTGCCCCACTGGACCCCGGGAAGCAGGTTCGCGAAGCCTCCGAACAACGGGAGCACTCCGGCAACCAGCGTGAGCCCGGCGAGGGCCACGAGGGGGGCCCGCATGATCCAGCTGGGCTCGTGCCCGTGGAGCCCGGGGGTCCGGGAGTGCGAGCCGCTGAAGGTGAGGAACCAGAGCCGGAAGATGTAGAACCCGGTCAGGAAGACCCCGACGAGCGCGAGGAGGAAGAAGGGAAGGGCGACAGCGTAGTGCTGGGAGGCGGCCCAGGTGAGGGCCAGGAGCCCGTCCTTGGAGAAGAAGCCCGAGAACGGAGGGATCCCGGAGAGCGCGAGCGCACCGATGAGCATGGTGAACGCGGTAACGGGCATCTTTCGGAGGAGGCCCCCCATCGCAAAGAGGTCCTGCGTGCCGACGGCGTGGATGACCGACCCCGCCGAAAGGAACAGGAGCGCCTTGAAGAAGGCGTGGGTGAAGAGATGGAACATGGCGTCCCCCGGTCCGACCAGGACCAGGGAGGAGGCGCCGACCCCCATGACCATGTACCCGAGTTGGGACATGGTGGAGTAGGCGATGACGCGTTTGATGTCGCGGGCGACCACTCCCATGGTCCCGGCGAAGAGGCTCGTGAAGCTGCCGATCCCCAGAATGACGAGCGCCGCGGTCGAAGTGAAGCCGATGTAGATCGAGGTGATCGCGAGGAGGAAGACACCGGCCGCTACCATCGTGGCCGCGTGGATGAGGGCGCTGACCGTCGTGGGGCCCTCCATGGCATCGGGGAGCCATGTGTGGAGCGGGAACTGGGCGCTCTTCCCGGCCGCCCCGCCGAGGATGAGGAGGCCGGCGAGGGTCATGAGGTTCGAGCCGTACCCTGGGGATGTGATGGTCCCCGGGGCGAGGAAGGGGGCGTTGGAGTTGGCGTTGGGCGGGGCGAAGGTGAACCCGGCGCAGGCCCAGGTCACTTGCCCTCCCGGGCAGACCTGTCCCTGGTAGGGGAGCGTGGTGATCGAGGGGTTGACGACCCCGGCGAGGGAGGTGAAGAAGATGAAGACCCCGACGAAGAAGAGGACGTCCCCCACGCGCGTCACGAGGAACGCCTTCTTGGCGGCCGAGGCGGCCTCGGGCTTCTTCCAGAAGAAGCCGATGAGGAGGTAGGAGCACAGCCCCACGAGCTCCCAGGCGAGGATGAACTCGAGGAAGTTGTCGGCCAGGCAGACGAGGTTCATCGCCGTCAGGAAGAGCATGAGCTCGGCGTAGTAGCGGGGGAGGCCCTCCTCGTGGGACATGTACTCGAGCGAGTAGACGACGACGAGGAAGCCGACGATGTTCACCACGAGGAGCATGAGCGCGCCGAGGGGGCTCATGAGGGTCCCCATGACGAAATTCGTTCCGTCGGGGAGGCCCATCCAGACGAAGCTCGAGTCGTGGTAGATCCCCGTAGTGGAGACGGACTCCTCGTACGCGAAGAAGACGCTCAGGAGGAGGGCGAGCCCCTCGGCCCCGACGGCGAGGAGCCCTCCACCGTTCCGGAAGGACTTCCCGGTCAGGCCGAGCACCACGAAGGCGAGGGCCGGAAGGAGCGGGACCAGGAATGCGTATACGAAGAAATCCAGACCGACCACCCCCTCCTCAGAGCCTGAGTTCCATGGCCTTGGCGACGTCCACGCTCCCGATGATCCGGTTCAGCGCGAGGACGATGGCGAGACCGAGGGCCACCTCGGTGGCTGCGAGCCCGATGAGCACGACGGCGATCCCCTGCCCCGAGACGGCCTGGGCGACCGAGCTCGAGGGGGAGTAGGCCGAGAACGTAACGAAGTTCAGGATGGCCGAGTTCATGATGATCTCGACCGAGATGAGGAGCATGATGAAGTTGCGCCGGGTCAAGACCCCGAAGATGCCGATGGAGAAGAGGAGCCCGCTGAAGACGAGGAGCTCGTCGAGGGGAATCATTCCCCCTCCGCCCGGATCCGGCGTCCCCGGCTCTCCCGGGCCAGGTAGACCGCCCCCACGAGGGCGCTCAGGACCACGAACCCCAGGGCAAGGACCCAGGCCCCGTAGCTTGCGAAGAGGCTCACCGAAAGGAGGGTCGTGTCGTACACCCTACCCCCGTTGGGCGGGGTGACCGAGCTGGCGTTCAGGGTGAAGAGCGTCGCGAGCGCCACGGCGAGGGCCACCGAGCTCACACCGATCCCTGTCACCGCCTCCTTGCTGAAGATGCGCTTCTTGACGACCATGATGGCGAAGAGAAGCAGGATGGTCACGGCCCCGGCATAGACCGCCAGTTGGAGGACCCCGAGGAAGGGGGCCTCCAGGAGGAAGTAGACGAGCCCGAGCGAGACGAAGAGGATGGCGATCCACATGATGGTGTGGACGATCTCCCGGGCGAGGAGGGCGGCGATCGCGGTCAGGAGACCGGCCCCGGCCAGGAGAGCGAACAGCACTCCGTCGACGTTCACTTCCTAGCACCCCAGTAGAGACATTCCCTTGGGCAGACGGAGATGCAGGTCCCGCAGCGGACGCACTCCGAGTCGTTCACCGAGGGCTCCTTCCAGATGCGCTTCGGGAGCTTCTCCCCGGGCTTTGCCTCGGCCCGGGGGATCTCGATCATCGTGATGCACTTGGTCGGGCAGTCCCGGGCGCAGGCGTTGCAGCCGATGCAGAGGTCCTGGTCCAGCAGGATCACATCCTCGTTCGCCGGGAGCGCGATCCGGGTCGGGTTCTGCGGGAGCTTGACCTTGAACACCTCGAACATCCGCTCGGGGCTGTAGACCATGTTCTTTCGGTTGTTGGTGGTGATCGTGTACGCCGGGGTCATGGTGAGGCACCCCTCCGGGCAGGCGTCCGAGCAGAAGCCGCAGAAGGAGCACTTGCCGTAGTCGATCTGGGGGCACTTCTTGCTCTTCCCGCCCCCCGCGTCGACGTTCACCATCTCGATGCAGGTGTCCGGGCAGGAGAAGGCGCAGAGGTTGCAGGAGATGCAGGTCTTGATGTTGAGGGCGTGGACCCCCCGATAGTTGTCCCAGATCTCGCCGACCCCGATGGGGGCCCCGCTCTCGACCTTGACCTCTTCCCGGAACTCGGGGTTCTCGAGCCGCTCCTTCATCGGATAGAGGATGGTCGAGGGGCGCCAGAGGCTCTTGAAGAACTGCCGAGCCACGAGGGCCATGGGTTGTACCACGATTCCCCGGACCCCCGCAGGGGGGGGTGCCGCGACCTTCACGGTTTTGCCGTACTTGGTCTCCATCCTGGTATCTCCCTAAAGCACGGGCCAGTGGATGGTGGGCCAGCCCCAGACCACCAGCGCCAGGGCCCAGACGATGTTCAGCATCGCGAGCGGCAGCATACGCTTCCAGCCTATCTGCAGAAGCTGGTCCGTCCGCACGCGCGGGAGGGATGCGCGGACCCATATGAAGATGGCGAAGACGACGTAAGTTTTCACTTGGAAAAAGACCAATCCAGAGAGCGGAAAGTTCGAGAGTCCCCAGGGCATGGACCAGCCCCCCAGGAAGAGGAGCACGATGAGGTAGCTGCCTATGAGCGCCCGGACGTAGTCCCCCATCATGGTGAAGGCGAAGAGCATCCCGCCGAACTCGGTGGACCAGCCTTCGACGAGCTCCGCCTCGGCCTCGGGAAGGTCGAAGGGGATCCGTTCGACCTCGGCGAGCATGGCGACGAAGAAGAGCAGAAGACCGAGGAAGAGCGGGAGCCCGAACCACCCGTAGCGGGCCTGGTCGCCGACGATCACGTTGAGGTCGAAGCTCCCCGTGAGCGCCACGACCCCGACCACCGCGAGGAGGAGGGGGATCTCGTAGGCGACCAGCTGGGCGGCCGTCCGCATGCCCCCGATGAGGGAGTACTTGTTGTTGGAGGACCAGGAGGCGATGAAGATGAACAAGGGGGCGAAGGAGAAGAGGGCGAGGGCAACGAGGAGCGAGAGCGGCACGACCCCTCCCGAAACCCCGAAGGAGAGGGGGATGAGCCCCAGGATCATGACGGACATGACGAGGTAGGCCGTGGGGCCGAAGTAGTACCCCAGTTCGTCCGCGTCCTTGGGAGCGAAGGGCTGCTTGCGGAAGAGCTTCAGCCCGTCGGCCAGGTTCTGGAGGAGTCCCGCATACCCGACGTGCATGGCTCCCCGGCGGTCCATGAACCGTCCGAGCAGCTTGCGCTCCCACCAGATGAAGACGAGCACGTTGACCAGGCTGAAGGCGAAGATGATGGCGCCGACCACGAGGTAGGAGAGCCAGACCGCGAGGCCCGGTCCCAGCGAGGGGGCGATGGGAACGATGGGCCCGAGGAGGTTGAGGGCATAGACCACGAGGGCGTAGACCACGGAGTAGATCGTGTCGACCATGGGAACCTTCTAACGGTCGGCCTCCCCAAGGCAGACATCGACGGAACCCATGATCGCGGGGATGTCCGAGATCCGGTAGCCGATGAGATAGTCCTTTGCGGCGGCGATGTTGACGAAGACCGGGGAACGGAGCTTCGCCCGGTAGGGGTGCTCTGCGCCCTCGTTGATGATGTAGGCCATGGCCTCCCCGTGGGGCTCCTCCATGGACGAGAATCCGCGTCCCTTGGGGTACCCGCGGCGCTCGACGTAGATCTCCTTCCCGGGCGGGGGGCTCGGGGTCCCGACGAAGCGGGGCACCTTCTCGGCCAGGACCGGGCCGGGGTTGCGGTCCAGCCAGTCGAGGACCTGCCGGACGATGCGGACGGATTGCTTCATCTCCTCCATCCGCACGCGGTAACGCCCGTAGCAGTCGGCCCCGTCGTGGATGGCCACGTCGAAGTCGATCTCGGGATAGGCGGAGTAGGGTCGGTCCCGGCGGATATCCCGGGCGACGTTCGCCGCCCGGAGGACCGGTCCGGTGATGCCGTCCTGGATGGCCTCCTTGGCCTTGAGGATCCCGACGCCAATCGTCCGGTCCAGGAAGATGGTGGAGTTGTCGCAGACCTTCTCGTACTCGACGAGCTTCCCGTCCAGCCAGTCCATGACCTTGCGGCAGCGGTCCGTGAACCCGACGGGGACGTCATTGCGGACCCCGCCGACGCGCATGTACTCGTAGGTCATGCGGGCTCCGGTGTAGGACTGGAAGAGGTCGAGGACGAGGTCCCGGTCCCGCATCCCGTAGAGGAAGGGCGTCATGAGCCCGATGTCCTGCACATACGCTGCGTACCAGATGATGTGCGAGGAGAGCCTCTGAAGCTCTTGGGACAGGACACGGATGTACTCGGCCCGGGCGGGGGGCGTGATGCCGAGGGCCCCCTCGGCCGCCATGATGTAGAGCTGCTCCCAGGCGATCCCTGCGACGTAGCAGGTCCGGTCCATGAGTGTGATGACCTCGTTGTAGCGCCGGTACTCGCAGATCTTCTCGATCCCGCGGTGGAGGTACCCGATCTCGGGATCGGCGTCCACGATGAGCTCGCCGTCGACCTTGATGCGCAGGTTCCAGAGCCCGTGCGTCATGGGGTGCTGAGGCCCCATGTTGATCCACATCTCAGACATGGCGCGCTTTGACCTCCAGCTCCTCGGGCTCGCGGAGCTCGAAGGACTTCCGTAGGGGGTGGAAACGATATCCTTCCGGCATGAGGACCCGCCGGAGGTCGGGGTGGCCGTCGAAACGGACGCCGAGCATGTCCCAGGTCTCTCGCTCGTGCCAGTTGGCCCCGCTCCATACCGGGGTCACGGAGGCCACATGGGGCTCATCGGCGGGAAGATCGACCGAGAGCTCTAGGTACCCCTTGTACTCATCCGACCAGAGGTGGTAGAGCACCTCGATACGGTCGATCCAGTCGACCCCGGAGACGAGGGCGCAGTGCTCGAAAGTCCCCTGGTCCCGCAGGAACTGGGACACGGGAACGATCGCCTCAGGGAGGACCTTGAGGGCGGCCAACATATCCTTGCGGCCGGGGACGGGGGTCACCTTGCCGGGGAACTTGCCTGCAAGGGCGGATGGGAGCTCGGAGAGCGAGAGGGCGGTCCCGGTCATCGGCTATCCCTTCCTCTCACGGATCAGCCGTTCCAGCCGAAGGATCCCGTCCAGCATGGCCTCCGGCCGCGGGGGGCACCCTGCGATGTAGACGTCGACCGGGACGAGCTTGTCCACTCCCGGGACGACCGAGTACGCCGTCCGGAAGGGGCCTCCTCCGGTCGCACAGTTGCCCATGGCGATCGCCCACTTGGGCTCCGGCATCTGCTCCCAGAGGGTGATGAGTTTGTGAGAGAGCTTCCAGGTGACCGTCCCGTTGACGATCAGGAGATCGCATTGGCGAGGGGAGGACCGCGGGACGACCCCGAAGCGCTCTCCGTCCCAGCGGGCACCGAAGCCCGCCGCGAACTCGATGGCGCAGCAGGCGAGGCCCCAGTGGAGGGGAAAGAGGGAGTTGCGCCCCGCCCAGTTGAAGACGGGCTTGGTCGCGGCCTCGAGCCCCCGCTGGATCATCCCGGTCAGGGTCTCCTTCATCACGGGGATGAACTCCTTGGCCTGGACGGCCTCGACCTCGGCGAAGGGGACCTCCGGCTCCGCCGGGTCGGTCTCCCGGATGTGGGTGATGACCTTCGCGGAGGACTCTCCTTCGGTCATACCCAGAGGCTCTGCTCCCCACGGAGCACGTAGTAGATGCCGAGCAGTGCCATGCAGGAGAAGACCCCGACCACCAGGGCGGGGATGAGCCACTCATCGAACTTGACGAAGTAGTGAAGCGAGACCGCCCAGAGGGCCAGGAGGAAGCCGAGGACGTCCACGGCCACGAAGACGATGGCAAAGACGTAGTGGTGCGTGGGGAAATCGACCATGGCGGACCCCTCCGCCTCCTCTCCGCACTCGTAGGTCAGGTCTTGGAGGTAGGACTTCACCCGCCGCGCACCGAGCATGCGGTTGGCGATGATGGAGCCGACGCCGAAAATGACGGCGATGACCGCAAAGACGATGAACGACTCTGTGCCCGCGTCCATTGTGCCCGTCCTCCGTCAGGTCCGAGGAGCGTATTCCAATATAAAGTTGGCCGGTTGCACGGGGCTACTTCGCAGGTCTCGGGAAGCGGATTCAGGTCTGGGGCGGTGGGTCCCGTCCCTCGCGGAACGGCACCCATCCCTTCAGTTTGTCGTTGAAATCGATCCGGTCCATCTGGACGATGAAGGTGTTCAGGGTAGGGGTGGGCGAGGGCAGGACCACTATACTGTACACATAGATGCCGAAGTTGATGAAATCGAGCGCCCGCTTCAGCACCTCGGGCAACTGGTCCCGGGGGACGGTCACCTTAATAGCGGTCTCGCCTAACTTCTGACTGAACTCGTCGATGTCGAAGGGCATGCTCTCAGAGCCGAGACGTATCTTGGTCATGGGGGTGGATACGCCATCTGGGGATATGTCAATTATCCCCATCTCGGTGTAGTTAATTGGGCTACATACCGGTTATAGGGGGTGGCCCTGATGAGGTCCCCCGAGGTTGGAGAAGCGATAATGATTCGACTAACCACAGAGTTCCAAGCGCCACGAGGACTGCCCCGGAAGACAGCCAGCGTATGTCCGGAGTGCATCAAGGTCATCCCGGCTACCGTGAAGGAAAAGGACAATCGGGTCGTCATGGAGAAGACCTGCCGCGAGCACGGCTTCTTCTGGGACATCATCTCGAACGACGTCGAGCTCTACCTTCGGATGGAGCAGTACGCCCGTGACGGTGTCGGCTACGAGAATCCGTACTACGAGAAGTTCGTAGGATGCCCGCACACCTGCGGGATGTGCACGCACCACAAGTCCCACACGGCCCTGGCCCTGGTGGACCTGACCAATCGCTGCAACTTGAAGTGCCCGGTCTGCTTCGCCAATGCGAACGCGGCCGGATACGTCTACGAGCCGGGCACGGACCAGATCCGGTTCATGCTCGAGACCCTCCGGAACCAGAAGCCGGTCGGTGCCGTCGCCGTCCAGTTCTCGGGAGGAGAGCCCACCCTCTCTCCGCTCTTCCTGGACGCCTGTAGCATGGCCTTCGATCTCGGGTTCACCCAGATCCAGGTCGCGACCAACGGTATCCGGCTGGCCAACGAGCCCGGATTCGCCCAGGCGGCCCGGAACGCCCACCTGAACACCGTCTACCTGCAGTTCGACGGACTGGACGACGAGATGTACCGGAAGGTGCGGGGAGTCCCCCTCCTGAAGGTCAAGCAGAAGGCCATCGACGCCGCCCGGAAGACCCACTCTCCCCAGAGTGAGATCGACGCGGGGAAGTCGGACCGGCCCCTCTCCGTCGTGCTCGTCCCGACCTTGGTCGGGGGATACAACGAACACCAGATCATCCCCACCGTCAACTTCGCCCTGGAGAACCTGGACGTCGTCCGGGGGATCAACTTCCAGCCGGTCGCCCTGACCGCGCGGGTTCCGGACAAGGACCGGTTCCAGATGCGGTTCACCCAATCCGACCTGGTGCGGATCCTCTGCTCCGACGGGCCCTTCGAGAAGACCGACTTCTTCCCGGTGCCCTCGGTCGCTCCGATCTCCGAGCTCATCTCCATCATCCACGGAAAGGAGAAGATGACCCTCACGACCCACCCCGGATGCGGCTGCGCCACCTTCGCCTTCGTGGACAGCCAGAAGCACATCACCCCCCTCCCGCGGTTCATGGATGTGGACGGCTTCTTCAAGAACGTCCAGACCCTGATCGAGGAGTACCGGGATGCCCGCTTCGGCCGGGTCCGGCTCGCCCTCGCCAGCGCCAAGCTGATGCACGAGGTCGCGAAGTACTTCGACTTCGCGAAGGCCCCGGAGGGAGTCAACGAGAAGAACGTGGTCCGCGTCATCGCCGGGATCTTCTCCGAGGGGAACAAGGAGGCCCTCGCGAAGTTCACCTGGAGGACGCTCTACCTCGGGAACATGCACTTCCAGGACGCCTACGACTACGATATCCAGCGCCTGATGCGCTGCGACATCCACTACACGGCGCCCGACGGGAGGATCATCCCGTTCTGCTCGTACAACTCTGGCCCCATCTACCGGACCGAGGTGGAGAAGAAGTTCTCCGTTGCGATCCCCGACTGGGCCAAGCAGAAGGGAGACGCGATGAAGCTGAAGACCATCGAGACGATGGGGATCAACGGCGAGGTCATCGTGGACCCCGAGTACTACAGGATCCAGGCCCTCAAGGCCCAGCCCGGCTTCACCAAGGCCTGAACGACCCCTGGGTAGCGCACCCACCACCACGGCGGGGGACCCCTTCCGGAGTCCCCCGCCCCCAACTCTTTTTTTTCGCCGAAGAACGCTTTTTCCCATTCCCTCGGAGTTTGGCCGTGGCAAGGCTTTTATTCGGGGAATCCCTTTTATGAGCAGGTAAGCAACCTGTGATACCTGCCACGGACCCCGGAGCCGCCCCCCCCGTGGAGGGTGGCCACGACACTACGATCGTCATCCCCGCAAAGAACGAGGGGAGGTTCATCTCGGCCGTGGTCCAGGACGCCTGGGCGATGCGCCCCCGGAATTCTCGGATGAAGTTCCTGGTCCTCGACGACGCCAGCACGGACGAGACCCAGCAGACCCTGATGGCGCTCGCCCAGGAGGTGCCGCTCACGGTCATCACCCACCGTCAGTCCCTCGGGTTCGGGGGCTCGCTCACGGACGGTATCCTTCAGGCCGATACCCAGTGGCTCCTCTTTGTCGACGCCGATGCGCAGTACGAACCGGAGGACCTGAAGCGGTTCCTGACGATGCCCCGGGACTCCCACACCCTCGTATCGGGGTGGAGGACCCACCGGGCGGATCCCTTCGTGCGCATCTTCATCTCGATCGTCTTCATGACGATGAACCGGGTCGCCTTCGGGCTCCGGATGAAGGACATCACGAGCTCCCTGAAGCTGATCCCCGCGGAGCCCGCCAAGGAGATCGTCCGGAAGGTCCGGTACATGAACGGGAGCTTCTGGTCGGAGTTCATGGTCCGCTGGATGAAGGCCGGGTACGGGTTCGTCGAGGTCCCGATCAAGCATCTGCCGCGCCGCGACTCCCGGAGCAAAGTATTTGCCTCCGGGCAGCTCGGCAGGCTGATGGTGCACCAGTTCGTGGGCCTGCTGCGTTTGCTCCGGGAGACCTCCGTCACAAAGGACGAGGGCGTTTCCCTGTCCAACCCCCAGCTCCCGCGCATGACCCGGTAGAACGGAATGGCTCCGCCGGTCGTTGTGCTGGGGCTCGACTCCATGCCCCCCGGGCTTCTCTTCGAGCGTTTTCTCGGGTCCATGCCCCACCTGCGCTCCCTCATGGAGCGGGGGACGTGGGGCTCGCTCCGCACCTGTCACCCTCCGATCACCATCCCTGCCTGGGCCGTCATGTTCTCCGGCGTCGACCCGGGCACGCTCGGTCTCTACGGCATCCATCACCGGAAGCTGGGCGCCTACGGGGGCGGCTACGTCCCCACACCTTCCCATCTGCGTCACCCCCCTCTGTGGTCCACCCTCTCCCGGGAGGGGGCACGGGTCGCGGTCGTGGGAATGCCCCCGGGGTACCCCGCGCCACCGGTGAACGGCCTCTCCACCGGGGACTTCCTCACTCCGGACGGCGCCGCAGATTCGGTCTATCCTCCCAACCTTCGCGCGGAGCTGGAGAAGGGGCTCGGAGAACCGCTCCTCTTTGACGTCACCTTCCGGCGGGAGGACCGGAAATCCACCCTTCGGGACATCTGGCACCTCACCCAGCAGCGCTGGGCCCTGGCCCGGCTGGTCTGGAAGCGGGAGAAGTGGGATTTCTTCGCTGTGCACGACATCGGGCCCGACCGGTTCCATCACGCGTTCTGGAAGTACTTCAATCCCGAGCACCCCGGCTACGAGAAGGGGAATCCCTTCGAGGCCGAGGCGACCCGCTACTACGCCATGCTCGATGCCGAGGTCGGGAAGATGCTCGCCCTCCTGCCGCCCGACGCCCGGATCCTGGTGGCGAGCGACCACGGCACGAAGAGCATGGAAGGTTGCTTCGCGATCAACGAATGGCTCCGCCGGGAGGGCTTCCTCTCGCTCTCGGGTTCTCCTCCGGCCGGCACTCCCCTGGAAAAAGCGGGCGTGCGGTGGGACCGGACCCGGCTCTGGGGGACGGGCGGGTACTACTCCCGGATCTTCTTCAATCTCCGGGGAAGGGAAGTCTCAGGCATCCTCGATCCCGCGCAACGGGCCGAGGTCTCCGAGGAGCTGCGGCAGAAGCTCTCCACCGTTCGCACCCCGGCCGGGAAGTCTCTGGGGGCCGAGATCTTCCCTCCGCAGAAGCTGTACCGCGAGGTGCAGGGGGACTACCCCGACCTGACGGCCTACTTCGGAAACCTGGCCTGGAGGGCGGCCGGGACGCTGGGCCACTCCGAGCTGTTCCTCACCGAGAACGACACCGGTCCCGACGATGCCGTCCACGACTGGGAGGGCATCTACCTCCTGAGCGGGACGGGGAAGAGCGGAAAGGGTCCGGAGCAATCGATCCTGGACGTGGCTCCCACCCTCCTTTCCTTGATGGGACGGGCCCCCACGCCCGGCATGCAGGGGAAGGTCATCCGGGAATGGGTGGCGTGAAAAGCTCCTTCAGCCCCGCGTCCAAGGAGTACTTCGGTTCGTAGCCGAGGACCTTCTTCGTCCGCTCCAGGCTCGCGTAGGAGTGCCGCACGTCGACAGAACGGTGGGCGTTCGCCACCTGCGGGACGAGAGAAGAGTCTGAGAGTCGGAGGACCTTGGCGGCGACCTCGAGGATCGGGGTCCGGACCCCGGTGCCGACATTGAGGGCGGTGGATTCGGAGATCTCCCGGGTGCCCGCAAGGACGAGGGCGGACGCCACGTCGTGGACGGAGACGAAGTCCCGGCTCTGCTTCCCATCCTCGTAGACGATCGGGGGCTCTCCCCGGAGGATCCGGCCGCGGAAGAGGGAGATCACTCCCGCGTACGGATTGAAGGGGGACTGTCTGGGCCCGTAGACATTGAAGAAGCGCAGGGCCAGGGTCGGGACGCCGCGGAAGGGAAGGACCCGGAGCGCAAGCTCCTCCTGGTCCCGCTTGGTGATGGCGTAGACCGATGCGGGGGTCAACGGGTGCTCCTCGGGGGTCGGGACCGGCTCTGGTGTGCCCCCGCACTTCGGGCAGGTGGGCTCCCACTCCTTCCTCTCCAAGGCGGAAACGGACCGCATCCCGGGGGCAAAAATGTGACCGCAGGACCGGCAGCGGGAAGGGCCCTCCCCGTAGACGGTGTTGGAGGAGGCGACCACGAAGCGCTCGACCCGGCCACCGGCTCGGCCCGCGACCCTCTCCACAAGGGTTGCGGTGGCCAGGGAGTTCTGACGCACGAAGGCTGCGGGCTCGCGCTGGCTCTGCTCCAGTCCGAGGAGCGCCGCGAGATGGTAGATGACCTGAGTCCCCGGGAGAGCCTCGTCGAGCACCTTCGGGTCCCCGATGTCCCCGAAGAGGTACCGCGCCTTCGGGTTCAGATAGTCGGGCTTTCCTTGGTGAGCCGTGGGATCCAGATCGTCCACGACGAGCACCTCGTCTCCCCGCCCGACCAGTGCATCGACGAGGTGGCTTCCGATGAATCCGGCCCCGCCGGAGACAAGAACCTTCGACATCGGAACCGGACCCGCGCTAGTAGAAGCCCCGCTTCTTCGCCTCGGAGAGGATGAGCCCTACGCACTCGTCCTTCGAGAGCTTGTCGGTGTCCACGATTACGTCCGGGGATCTCGGCTCCTCGAAGGGGTCATCGATCCCCGTCATGGATTTCACGATCCCTTCCCGGGCCTTCCGGTAGAGCCCTTTGGGGTCCCGGGCCTCGCAGACCTCCAGGGGGCAGCGCACCCAGACCTCGATCATCCGGTCGCCCAGTTGGGCGCGCACGTCGTTCCGCGAGGACTCGTACGGAGTGATGAGAGAGACGATGACCCGGACGCCCTGCTGGGAGAGAAGATGGGAGACGTATCCGACACGGTGTGCGTGGACCTCCCGGTCCTTGCGCGTGAACCCCAGGTCCGGGGAAAGCCCCTTGCGAACCTCGTCCCCGTCGAGGGACTCGACCGGTTTGCCGGCCCCCTTGAGGACGGAAGCGAGGAGCCCCCCCAACGTCGACTTGCCCGATCCCGGGAGGCCTTCCAGCCATAGGGTGTATCCTCCCCTTCCTTCTCCAGCGGAGAAACTTCCCTTGCGGTCCGTCCGAACCTCGGTCCCCTGGCCCATGATCCTTCGGGGCCCGTCAAAGGGAGAGAGCTATTCAAACTTCCGCCCAGCGGAGGCAAGCTATCGCCGGACCGGCCCGCTCCCCTCCCTTGGGAAACCCTATTAGTCCGCGCTCCGTTTTGGAAACGGTCCCCTCCTCATGCCCTCCGCACGGACGACGAAGTTGACGATCCAGACGCGTGGTGCGAAGGACGTCGTGGACCTCACCGGGGAACTGTCCCGGCTCGTCGAATCCGCCAAGATCGAGGAAGGCACTGTTCATCTCTTTGCGGTCGGATCCACCTGCGCCCTCACGACCCTCGAGAACGAAGACGGTCTCCTTCAGGACTTCCAGAAGGTGCTGGACCGCCTCGTCCCTCCGACCGACGACTACGCTCACGCGCAGACCGGGGGAGACGACAATGCGCCCTCCCACATCTGGGCGTCCCTCATCGGCCCATCCCTCACGATCCCCGTCGTGGGCGGGCGCCTTGCGCTGGGCACCTGGCAGCAGGCGGTCCTTGTGGAGCTTGATTTCCGACCCCGTCGAAGGGAGGTCGTGGTCCAATTGGTCCCCTTCCCGTAGCTCCTCACCCCAGTCGTTACCTTTTTTGCCCTCCCCTGCTCCCTCTCGGGCACGGGCAAACCCATGGTAGAAGAACTTCTGTTGATGGCCGTGGACTCAGCCCGGCAGACGGGCATCCGGTTCGCCGATGCCCGAATCTTCCGGCATCATCGTCTCGAGCACATTTCTGTGAGGAACGGCGAGCCGGAGGTCATGAGCTACGGCGACGAGCCCGGAGTGGGGATCCGGGTCCTCGGCCCGGGAGGATGGGGGTTCGCTTCGTCGACCCTCCTCACCCCTGCCTCGGTCCGGGAGACCGCCCGGACGGCCGTGGCCCTATCCCGGTTGGCCCGGGCCCGCAAAACGGAAGTCCCCTTCCTTCCGGAATCCCGAACCCCTCGCGAGGGCTCGTACGAGACCCCGGTGCGGGAGGATCCCTTTGCTGTGCCGCTGGAGGAGAAGCTGAGCCTCCTCACCGAAGCGGAGCGTCGTCTCCACGTTGCTCCCGCCATCAAATCGGCCAAGGCAGAATTCACCGCCTGGCAGGAGGACAAGGAGTACCTCTCCTCCGAAGGTGCCAGCTACCACTCCCTGATCACCCATGTGGGCTCGGGGCTCACCGCCAACGCGATCTCCGGGGGGGAGGCCCAGCGCCGGTCCTATCCCAACAGTTTCGGCGGGGATTTTGCCCAGGCCGGTTTCGAGTTCGTCCGGTCGCTCGACCTCCTCGAGCATGCAGCGGAGTGCGGCCGTGAGGCGGTGCGGGTCCTGAAGGCTCCGCAAGCTCCCGAGGGCACGATGAACCTCGTCCTCGGAAGCAGCCAGGTGGGACTCCAGGTCCACGAGTCGGTCGGTCACGCGACCGAGCTCGACCGGATCCTCGCGTACGAGGCAGGATTTGCAGGGACCAGTTTTGTGGACGCCGCGAGCCGGGGGAAGCTCCGGTACGGCTCCCCTGAAATGAACATCGTGGCCGATGCCACGATCCCGGGAGCGCTCGGGACCTTCGGATGGGACGATGAAGGGACTCCCGCGAAGCGCGTGCCCCTCGTCACAAAGGGTCTCCTCTCCGGGTTCCTCAGCTCCCGGGAGACCGCCGCCCGGCAGGGGCTGACGGAGAGCGGAGGAACGATGCGGGCGGACGGCCCGCTCCGGATGCCGCTCATCCGGATGACCAACATCAATCTCCTTCCGGGCGACCACTCCTTCGAGGAGCTTGTGGAGGAGGCCCGGGACGGGCTCTACATGGAGACCAACGTCTCTTGGTCCATCGACGACAAGCGTCTCAACTTCCAGTTCGGGTGCGAGGTCGGGTACACGATCAAGGATGGCGAGCTCGGGGAGCTCGTGCGGAACCCCCTCTATTCCGGGATGACCCCCGCCTTCTGGGGGTCCCTCGCCGCGACCGGGGACGAAAGCACCTACCACATCTGGGGGCTCCCCAATTGTGGCAAGGGGCAGCCCACACAGACCATGCACGTCGCCCACGGGGCACCGGCCGCGCTCTTCACCGGGGTCCGAGTCCGGGGGGCTCGATAGGCATGCCCACTCAGAGATCCCGGACCTCCGGGAAGGGGAACGATCCCATCGACCGTGTGCTCAGCTCCGTGACCGGGGCCGCCGATGTCCGGCATCTCCGGGAACGATGGGTCACGCTCCGCGTGGCGAACTCGACCCTCTACCAGCCGATCTTCGAGAACCGGGAGTACCTTTCCTTGCGCGTCATCGTGGACGGGGGACGCATCGGCACCGCGACCACGACCGACCTCAGCACGGAGGGGGTCGCCGCCCTAGCAAAGCGGGCGGAGGCGGGCGCTCGGAATGCGGTCCGGACCCAGGGATTCACCCATCTTCCCCGACCCGACCGGGTCCCCACCCCCACCATCCGCGTCCGTCGGGACGCGGCCCAGGGGGATTTCGCCTCGAAGGCCTCCGAGCTCTTCGCCGCCATTGACCGGGCGGGCGAGGAGCTCGGGAAGAGCCGGGTGGCCGGGGTCTACAACGAGGGTTTCCAGCAACTCTCCGTCGGGAACACCGAGGGGATCCGCCGCACCTCCGACCGGAGCGTGGCCCAGGCCTCCCTCCTGCTCGAGGATCTCTCCTTCGACCCCGCGGTCTCGGGGTGGGCGGAGGCGGCCAGCTGGGATCCCCGGAAGGTCGATCTCGCGAAGCTCGGCGAAGAGGCGCTCTCCCGAGTTCCCCGTGAGAAGGTCCACCGGGTCCCGGAGGGAAAGTACGATGTGGTGCTGGGGGCCCCTGCCATCGCCGAGCTCCTGAACATGCTCTCCTACGGAGGGCTCGGGGCGTACTCCGTGGAGGAGGGTTGGAGCTTTCAGGGTGGAGCCTCCCGAAAAGCGGTCATCTCTCCCAAGATACAGCTCATCGACGATCCCTTGTCCCCTCTTGGCCTGCCCGAGGCCATCGATTACGAGGGGGTCCCCGCACGATCCCGGAAGGTCTTCGACCGGGGGATCGCCACGGGGCCGTCCCACGATACGCTCACCGCAGGGCGCGCCGGAGGCCGGACCACGGCCAATGCCGTGCCTCCCGAGGCCCCGTACGCCTCGTTCGGCCCGTTGCCCCGGCACCTGTCCTTCCTCCCGGGAGAGGGGACTTTCGAGGAGCTGGTGGGAGGCATCCGGAAGGGGCTTCTCGTCACCCGCCTCCACTATGTCCGGTTCGTGCACCGCAAGAAGACGATCGTCACCGGGATGACCCGGGACGGGACCTATTGGGTGGAGAACGGCGAGATCCAGTACCCTGTTGCCAACCTGCGGATGACCGAGAGCATCCTCGGCATCCTCCGGCGCACCGACCTGACCGGGAAGGCGCTCCGGTGCTGCGGGGATGAGCGCGGCTTCTTCGCTCCGGTCGTTCCCGACCTGCGCGCGCGCAAGGTCGCCTTCAGCAGCGCGACGATCTTCTGAGAGGAGAGATGGCAGAGAGACCCCCACTCCGGATCGCGATCCTCGTCTCCGGGGAAGGCACGACCCTCGAGGCCATCGCCGAGGCGGTCGCCCAGCGGGGGTTGAACGCCGAGATCGTGCTGGTGGCCTCGGACCGTCCGGGCGCCCACGCCCTCGAACGGGCCCAGCGTCGGGGTATTCCGACCCTGGTCCTCCTGCCGCCCCCGAAAGGCTCCCCGCAATGGGAGACCGTGCTCGCGAGCCAGCTGGCCGCCGCGGGAACGGAACTCGTGGTCCTCGCCGGGTTCCTCCGCATCCTCCGGGGCCCGCTCTTGGAGAGGTTCGCGGGGCGCATCATCAACCTTCATCCCTCGCTCCTCCCCAAGTACGGCGGCCCCGGCATGTACGGTATTCGCGTCCACCAGGCCGTCCTCGATTCGGGGGACCCGGAGACGGGTTCAACCGTTCACCTGGTGACGAAGGACGTTGACCGGGGACCGACCCTCCGACAGGAATCTTTCCGGGTCGTCCCCGGGGAGACCGCAGAGCAACTTTCCGAGCGGCAGAAGCAGCTGGAGCATGCCCTGATGGTCGATGTCCTGCGTTCCTTTGCCTCCGGGGAACTCGGGCTTCCTTGGAATCCCACCACGGTCACGACCTACGCTGTGGCCGGTGTCAACACCGATCAGGTCCGCAAGGGCATCGCCGCCCTCGCCCGTGCGGTCCGCTACCGTCCTCCTCGTTCTCGAGGGTTGAAGGTCGGAGGTGAGGGCGGTTTCGCGGGCATCCTGGACGCCGGAGGGCAGAAGATGGCCCTCACCACCGACGGCGTCGGAACGAAGGTCCTCCTGGCCGAAGCGCTCGGTCGCTGGCGGGAGGTGGGTCAGGACATGGTGGCGGTGAACGTCAACGACATCACCGCCATCGGTGCGCTCCCCGTGGCCCTCGTGGACCATATCATGTGCCGCGCACCGGAGGCGAAGGTGCTGGCGGAGATCGGACGGGGGCTCAACGCGGGCCTCTCCCAAGCGGGCTGTCATCTCCTCGGGGGGGAGACCGCGGTCGTGCCCGAGCTCCTGACCGGAACGTACGACCTCTCCGCCACCGCGCTCGGGATCTTCGGAAAGGGCACGGGACCCCTCACCGGAGAGCGGATCGAACCGGGGGACGTACTTCTCGGCCTGCCTTCCTCGGGCTTCCATGCCAACGGCTACACCCTCGTCCGCCGGATCCTTTCCACCTACCGGATCCCGTTGGACCAGTCCATCCCTGGGGACAAGCTCCCCCTGGGCCGGGCGCTCTTGCGGCCGACGACCATCTACGCCCCGTTCGTGGAGCCGCTCCTGCAGCGCAAGCTTCCGACGGGCCTCGCCCACATCACGGGCGGGGGATTCCGCAAGAACCTGATGCGGCTCAACCGGAAGGTCCGCTTCACCCTCGACGAGTTCCCCGAGGCTCGGGGACTCTTTGCCTGGATCCCGGGCCCTTCCGGCCTGCGCCCCGAAGAACTCTACAAGACCTTCAACATGGGCATCGGCTTTGTGGTGGCGGTCCGGGAGAAGGACGCCGACAAGGCCCTCCGGCTGCTCCGGAGCCGGCGTGGCTCCGGCGCCCGCATCCTCGGGCATGTGGACAAGGGGACCGGGGTGTCGATCCCCTCGGTCAACGTCCAGTTCTCCGGGTATTGATGGGGAACCGAGCATCTTTCCCTTCGGGTCCGATGGGCGCCTTGGGGTGCGGAGGTCCGTGAGCCCCGGAACAGCGACCCTCAAGGGGATCAACCCCCAGGCTCTGGGGCTCTCTCTCCTCGCCTCCGTCCTGTGGGCCGCCTACTATCCCCTCATCGTCGTGCTGCCCAGCAGCGCGGACGGGGTGGTTCTCGTCCTCCCCTTTCTCTTCGGGGCGCTCCCCTTCCTCGCCCTGCGCTCCCGGACGGGCCCGGGAGACCCTTCCGGAGAGCGGACCCCGCTCTACGCCTACGTGGTCGCGGGGATCTTCATGATGGCCCTCCAGCTGGACGTGATCGTCTCCACGCGCCTCGTGGGTGCCGTGCCCACGGCGATCTTCACCCTCCTGGGGGATGTGGTCGCCATCCCGATCATCAGCTTTCTGTTCTGGAGAGAGGGGAGCCAGCGGGTCCTCGCTCCCAAGTTCTGGGTGGGGGCGATCGTGGCGACTGTCGGCGCCACGCTCGCGATCGCCGCCGGAGAATCCGCTCTCCCGCTCGGGTGGAAGCTCGCCGCACTGGAGATCCCCATCCCGATCCTCGTCGGGCTCTACTTCGCCTTTGTGGCCCGGCTCACGCAGAAGGTCCCCATCCAGCGGGTGGTCGGACCGGTGACCCTCTGTGGTTTCCTCGCCTCCCTCGTAGCGCTGCCCTTCTTGGGAGGGCTCCCCTCATTCGGGGTCCTCCCTCCCCTCGGCTACGTTGACCTCCTCGTGGTGGGGCTCACGACCTTCTTCGTGGCCCCCTGGGCGTTCTTCGAGGCGAGCCGGAGGGTCTCCGTGGTCATTCCCGCGGTCGTGAACGCCACCATCCCGATCTTCACGATGGTCTTCATGGTGGGGTTCCTCGGGGCCCCGATCTATCTCCTCGCTCTCCTCGGGATCCCCCTTGCCTTCGGGGGTGCGCTCCTTGCGATCACGGACTGACGGGGCGATCCCCCGCTCGCAAGACTTTTCCCCGCGGACGGTAGTGGGTCGGACGATGCCGAAGGCGGGGAAGAAGGTGGCCATCCTCTCCATCGAGGGGACGAACTGTGATGCGGAACTCAACTCCTGCTTCCAGCAGCTCGGGGCGGACCCCGAAGTGGTCGACCTCAAGCAGCTGACGGGGGAAGTGGACGACCCCTCCCTGCGTCGACGGCTCGCCGACTACGACGTCCTGATGTTCCCCGGCGGCTTCTCCGCCGGCGATTACGTGCGGGCCGGGGCCATCATGGCCGCCCGGATCCGGAGCGCCCTCGGGAAGGAGTTGTTCGAGTTCGTGGAAGACCCCGCGCATCTTGTGGGGGGGATCTGTAACGGGTTCCAGGTCCTGGTCGAGCTTGGCCTCCTCCCGGGACGCCCTGGGAACCGGCTCTCCGCTCCCCAGGCCTGCCTCACCACGAACGACTCTGCGCGCTTCGAGTGCCGCCCGACCTTCGTCTCCTGGGAGGGAGGGAACTTCCGTCCCTTCTCGGCCACGCCGAAGGGAAGCGTCTACTTCTTCCCGTCCGCCCACGGGGAGGGCAAGCTCGTGCTGAGTGGGACCGAGGGGACGTCCCTGAAGGACCTGGAAGCGGCGGGGCAGATCCTCTTCCGCTGGGTCGATCCGGACGGGGAACCTGCAGGATACCCCTGGAATCCGAACGGTTCTGAGGGGAACGTCGCGGGGATCACGAACCCGGAGGGGAACGTCTTCGGTCTCATGCCCCACCCGGAGCGTGCCTTCTCCCTCACGGCCCGGGACCGGGTCCTGGGTCGCCCCACCCGGCACCCTGTCCTCACCGGGCGAGAATTCCTCGCAGCTTTACTCTAAGCCGGGCCAAAACGGGAAGGGGGGAGGTTTATCAACCCCTGTACCTATTGCCCATCATGTATCAGGTCCCCCTCGCGCAGTGCCCCTACTGTCATCAAGGAACGTTGGCGAACGGTTACTTCTGTGCCTTCTGCGGCGCCCAGCTCCGTCAACTCCCCGGGCAGGCTCCCGCCGCCCCTGCCCAGCAGCAGCCCGCCCCCCAGCGGAGCTACAACGCTCCGCCCCCTCAGCAGCAGCAGCAACAGCCCCCTGCCCGTTACGCTCCGCCCCAGCAGGCAGCCCCTCCCCCTCAGGCGCAACAGGGGTACGGAGGCGGCGGCCGGTCGCCCCTCGTCTGCCCGAACTGTAACGCGGCGAACGACCCCTGGCTGACCCACTGCAAGACATGCGGGCGCCCGCTCATGGTCTCGTAGGCCCCCGGCCCCTTTCCGACATCTCCCGCACCGTCATCGCCTGCAAGGCCTGCCCGCGTCTTGTCCGCTACCGGGAAATGGCCGCCCGAGAGGGTGAGGCACGAACGGGGGAACCGCATTGGGGGCGACCCGTGCCTGGCTTTGGGGACCCAGGAGCACAACTCTTGGTGGTCGGGCTGGCCCCCGCCGCCCGTGGGGCCAACCGGACGGGGCGGATCTTCACCGGTGACAAATCGGCGGCGTTCCTCTCGGCCGCGCTCTACCGAGCGGGGTTCGCGAACCAACCCCGGTCGGAGGCGAAGGAGGACGGTCTCCGCTACCAGCGTGCCTACGTGACCGCCGCGGTGCGCTGCGTCCCACCGGAGAACAAACCGACGCCGAAAGAGACGCTGACCTGCCGGCCCTTCCTGGTGGAGGAGATGCGGGCCCTTCCCCGTCTGAGGATCGTGCTCTGTCTGGGGAAGCTGGCCTGGGACTCTTCCTTCCTCGCCGCCCAACTCGCTTACGGGGTCCAGGGTCGAAGGACGGTCTTCACGCACGGCTCTCAGCATCCGCTCGGAGCCGGTCTCCCGACGCTGTGGGGAGCGTATCATCCGAGCCCGAGGAACACCCAGACCGGGCTCCTCAGCCCCGCGATGTTCGACCGCGAGCTCCGGGCGATCCGGGAACAGCTGGCCCCGGACTAGGCCGGAGCGCCGTCCCGGAACTTCCCGAGAAGGCGCTCGTACACCTTGAGGAGCTCGAGCCCCTTGGCCTTGCCCGATTCCCCTCCGGGCAGAGTGCGGGAGTTGACGTACTCGCGCATCGCATCGGGCCGTCGGAGACCGCCCCGGGAGACCCACGCCTGCATGACCATCGAGAAGATGGCGGACCCCTGGGTGGCCGTGGCCACCGCATCGAGGTTCGCGTGCATCCACTTCCAGAGCACTTCCCGGCCCTCTTCGGTACGGGTCCCGAGGGAGAGCGCGTTCGAGAGGAGGGGAAGGGCCCGTCCGAGCCCTGTCTCTTGCTTGAACAGCAATCCGAGGGCCCGCTCGAAGAGCGGTCCCTGCCGGAAGGAGGCGAGGGCGAGCGAGCATCTCCAGGATTCCCCTTCGGAGACCGAGTTGAGGAAGAGGTTTTCGACCTCCTGATACTCCTTCTCTCCGCCGACGAGCGCATGGGCGACGATGACCGCGGTCCGGGCCTCCGGCTCCAGGGTGTTGTATTCTCCGAAGCGGGCATCCAGCTCCCGGGCGAAGTCCCGGTCCACGAAGGCCCGAAGGAGCGCCAGGCGCTCCCGGATGGATTTCACAGAGTGGCTCTCCCCCGGCCGGGCGAACATGCCGAACTTGTCGAGCTGGGCCTTGGCCATCTCCTGGAAGGTCTTGCGGTACTTCTCCAGCCCCTCGATCATGGGGAGGAGCGCGCTGAGCTCGGTCACGATCTCCTCGGTGACGAGCGTGCTCTCGTCCCCTTTCAGACGTTGGACGAGCTCCAGGTAGCCCTGGGGGGAGAGGGTCCCGGCGAGAAGCGAGGCGTACGTGTCCTGAACGATCCCCCAGCGGTCGGCCTCCTCCAGCCTCTCGATGCGGTTGTGGAGCGCCGTCCCGAGCGCACCCTCGTACCGGACGCGGTAGTACCCCGCCCGGCCGGTGTTGACCACGACCTCTGTGCTCCCGAGGGGCAGTTCGATCGTGTGCTCGGCCTGCTTCATGAGGAGCCGCTGCTCGCGGCCGTCGACGCGCAGGGTCACGGGGATGGGCCAGGGCTCCGTCTGCTCGCTCCCTTCGAGCATGAACCGGTGCTGCGACAGGTGAAGCTTGTTCCCCTCCAGCTTCGCCGTCACGATCGGGTAGCCGCGGCGGCGGATCCAGGCACCCATGATCTCGGGGACCGGCACCCCGGTCACTTCCTCGAGCGTCTTCCAGAGGTCGGTGCTCTGGGCATTGGAGTACTGGAACCGGGTGAGATAGGCCGAGACGCCTCGTGCAAACTCCTCCTCCCCGATGTAGGACTCGAGCATCCGGAGGACGGCCCCGCCCTTCTCGTAGCTGATCTCATCGAACGCCTCGTCGATGTCCACCGGGTGGACCACGTTCGCCTCGATGGGGTGGGTGGTGACGAGGGCGTCCCAGAGGAGCGCCCGTGCGGTGGAGTCCGAGAGGAAGTCGTTCCAGACCTTCCACTCCGGATGCAGGTGGGCGACCGCCTTGTAGGCGAGGAAGGTGGCGAAGCTCTCGTTCAGCCAGAGGTCGTTCCACCACGCCATGGTGACGAGGTCCCCGAACCACTGGTGAGCGATCTCGTGGGCGATGGTGAGGGCGACCTGGCGCTTGACCATGGCGCTGGTCGACGAATCCACCAGCAGAGCAAGCTCCCGGAAGGAGATCGCGCCCCAGTTCTCCATGGCGCCCACCCAGGTGTCCGGGACGCTGATCAGGTGGAGTTTGGGGAGAGGGTAGGGGATGCCGTAGTAGCGCTCGAAGTATTCGACCGACGGCCCGGCGTGGTCCAGGGCGAACCCGGCGGAGCCCTTCTTCTCCTCCGGCAGCGCCACGATGACCTTGAGCTTCCCGTGGTCGCGGGACACCTCGGCGATCTTGCCGATCCCGAAATAGACGAGATAGGTGGACATGCGGGGGGTGGGCTGGAACTTGAGGAGCTTCTTGCCGCCGGGAAGGGGGCTCTCGCTGGCGATGGGGGTGTTGAAGACGACGTCGAGGTCTGCTCCCACGGTGAGCTCGACGTTGAAGACGGCCTTGTAGGCGGGATGGTCGATGCAGGGGAACATCCGCCGGGCCTGCGTGGACTCGAACTGGGTGGTCAGGAGGTAGCCCGCTCCAAAGCGGGACTTGTAGAACCCGCTCAACACCTGCTCGGCAACCTTGGCCTCGAAGAGGATATCGATGGTCTTGGACCCGGAGGGGATCCCCTTGAGGACGATCTCCTCCTCGTCGGTCCCCTTCTCCCACCGGATGTCCGTGCCACCGGCAACGACCTTGAGCAGCGTCAGATCGACCGCGTTGATCGTGAGATCCGCGGGGGCGTCCTCGAGGGTCATCCGGACCCGGCCGGAGTACTTGAGGGCCGTGTAGTCCACATCAAAGCTCAAGTCGTACGTCTGGAGTTTCATGACGTAGCCCGAGAGCAGGGCCCCTTGATAAGGTCACCCTTCAGAGGATCCTGCCGGCGACCGCGGCCTCTTCAAACGTGGCCATCTCCCGCAGGATGCGGCAGGACGCATCGCAGAGGAGGAGGGCGAGCGCGGCCCCCGTCCCTTCGCCCAGGCGCAGCGAGAGATCGAGGTAGGGGCGGAGGCGCAGATGTTGGAGGGCGGCCTTGTGCCCGGGCTCCTGGGAGAGGTGGGCCGGGATGAGGAACTCCCGGAGCCGCGGGGAGACCGTGGTGGCCCAGAGCGCCCCGGCGGTGGAGATCACGCCATCGATCACCACCGGGATCCGGTGGCTCGCCGCCTCGAGGGCGGCTCCCGCGATGGCGGCGATCTCGAAGCCTCCGAGGGCAGAAAGCACCCGCAGGGGCTCCCGGGTGCCTCCCAGTCGGGCAAGCCCCTTCTCCACGACCGCGATCTTCCGTTGAAGGGCCTCGTCCCCGATCCCGGTTCCCCGTCCCACGACCTCCCGCGGTTCCTTCCCGGTGATCGCCGAGACCAGGGCGCTCGCCGAGGTCGTGTTCCCGATCCCCATGTCTCCCAGGGCGATCGCCTGGGCTCCCCGTCCGAGAGCCTCCAGGACGACCTCGCGTCCGGTCAAGAGGGCCGACCGGGTCTCCGCGTCCGTCATGGCGTCCTCCCGCGCCAGGTTCTGGGTGCCGCGGGCCACTCGACGGGAGATCAGCCGTTCGTGAGGTGGGAACGGGTCCGCGTCCACCCCGACGTCCACGATCCGCAGATCGGCGCCCGCGAGTCGGGCCAGCACGTTGATGGCCGCGCCTCCCGCCAGGAAATTTCGGACCATGGCTGGAGTGACCTCCCGCGGATACGCCGAGACCCCTTCCGCGGTGACCCCGTGGTCCGCCGCGAAGACGAGGACGCTCCGCCGCTCCACGGACGGAAGTGGGTTGCCCTGGATCGCGGCGAGCTGGATGGCGAGGTCCTCCAGCCGGCCCAGGCTCCCCTCAGGCTTGGTGAGGTGGTTGAGCCGTTCCCGGGCCTTTTCGGCGGCCCCGGCATCCAGCGGTGGGATGCTGCGGGCCCAAGTTTCCAGATCGAGCAAGGCACCCGAGAACAATGTGCGGAGCAGAAAAGCCTGAGGGGAGAGCCCCGGACTAGTCCCGGATCCGGAGTTCCTGCTTGCGACGGACGAGCCGTTCCTCGTCGTTCGGCGTCAGGTCCCAGAGGAGGTCTTCGACTTCCGGCAGGTTCCGCACGAACTCGGCCTTGCTCTTCGTCTTGATGAGGTGCTCGAACCGTTTTCGAGCCACCAGATAGACGGCGACCATGTAGATCCCGACGATATCGATGATGAGCCCGGCCACGACGAAGAGCAGGATCCAGTCGGTGGTCGTCGACTGGTAGTTCGCCGGGCAGCTGGCGTTCGCCGGGCAGTCGGGACCGAGGAGCGTCGGCACATAGCTGGAGAAGGGCTGATCGTAGAGAAGGGGGGAATACGCGGCGAAGGCGCTGATGCTCAGGAAAGCGCCCAACACCAGTATGACGACCCCGAGAGGGAAACGGATCGTCCGGTAGAGTATGCGGAGGCGGGCCGTGATCGTTAGTTGCTGCTCCCCACTCATTTCTGCGCAGCAGCAACGGCCAGGGCTATTTACGTCTTCGGGCAGCCCCGGCTTCCCGGAACCCCCGCTCCCTTAGCTGGCAGGCATCGCATCTCCCGCAGGGCTCCTTCCCCCCGCGGTAGCAACTCCAGGTGAGCTCCCAAGGTACCCCCAGACGGTCGCCCGTACGTACGATGTCCGCCTTGGTCATGTGGAGGAGGGGGGCTTCGATCCGAGGGGATTCTCCCCGCTCCACCCCGCTCCGGGTGGCCAGCCGCGCCATGCGCCGGTAGGCCCGGAGGTACTCGGGCCGGCAGTCTGGGTAGCCCGAGTAGTCCACGGCGTTGATCCCGAGGTAGATCGCCTCGGCTCTGGTCGACTCGGCGAGGGCGAGGGCGATGGAAAGGAAGACCGTGTTCCGCGCCGGGACATAGGTGGCGGGGATCCCTCGCCCGATCTCCTCCGCGGACCGGCCCGTGGGGACGGGGATGTCCGAACGGGTCAGTGCGGAGGGGGCCACCTTCGCCAGCGGGAGCGTCATCGTCACCAGCGTGGCCCCGTAATGCCGGGCCACTCGCCGGGCCGAGAGGAGCTCCCGGGCATGCCTCTGCCCGTAGCTGATCGAGAGCGCGTAGAGGGGATGATGCCCCCGGTGCCGGGCGATGGCCAGTGTCGTTGCGGAGTCCATTCCTCCCGAAAGAAGGACCACCGCGCCCCCCCGGGAGGTTTTCCGGCTTCGTCCCGAACCCTTCATAGGATCAGGTACAACCCCAGGGCCACGGGGATAGTAAAGGCCATGGCGAGCAGGTTGACGTGGTTCTTCCCCAGCAGGCCCTTCTCCTCGGCGGTCGCACCCAGCACGCTGTCCACCTGACATCCGATCCAGCCGGCGATCGCGGCCAGCAGGACCCAGAGGAGGAAGTCTCCCCCCTGGGTGGTGGAGAATATCTCGAAGGCGAGGGCACCGAAGAGCGTGAGGAGGAAGGCTCCGGCGAAGCCCGCCAGCTCCCCGAGCAGACTGACCCCACCGTTCGTACCGATGGGGATCTTTCCCTTCCCGAGGATGCTATAGGGGGTCCCTCCGAGGACCCCGATCTCGGAGGCGAACGTATCGGCCGCCCCGAAGGCCAGGGCGCTGGTGTACAGAAAGGGGGTCAACCCCCCGAGCGAATAGGGGCCGGGGATGAGGGAGATGAGGAGGATCCCGGAGGGCAGGAGCACGTGGGCGAGGACGTTGCCAATGTCCCGTTCTCCTTCTGTCCCTTCGCTCACCTTCCGCTTCTTCTTTTCTCCAATGTGATAGCGGGTCGCGACCGCCCCCAGGAAGACGAACAGGACCATGAGGAAGAGATAGGGGAGGCCGCCGATGAGGAGGAAGACCAGCCCGAAGAGGTAGGCGGCGAGGCTGCCCCGCGCGGTGAGGACGCGCAAGGGGACGGCGAGGTAGGCGAGGAGCGTCAGGAGGACGAGGGTTATGATCAGGGAGAGGAGCGCAGGGCCTCCCCCAAGGGCCACCGCAAGGAAGGTGAGCATCGGGACCGGCCCGCTTAGGCGAAGCGGAGACGTCGGTATCTCCGCCGGAACTCGTGTACTTTCGGTCGCACTTTCTTCCCTTCCAGCCCGGCGGCCCTCATCAGTGCCGCCACCTCCGGGAGGTCGGAGGGGCGGACCCCGATCCGGGTCGCCTCGGCCGTGCCTACCCTACCCACTAGGTCTATAATGATATCCTCCCGCTCCAGCCTGCGGGCAAAGCCGGGTGGGGCGACGCCGTGGTCCTGCTGGAGGGCGGCTCCGTCCAGGAAGATCTGGTGAGAACGGGTGTACCCCAGCTCGGCTCCGAGCACGGGGATCCCCTCTTCGTCGAGCGCCCGGGCCAGGGACTTCGAGTTCTTCACGACGGTGCTCGCATAGGCGCGTCCGTGGCGCTCCATCTCGAGAAGGGCCTGCGTGAGGGCGGCGATCCGGTTCCAATGGGCGTTGTCCAGGATCCGCCAGGTCATCCACTCGTCGATCTTCCGGAAGATCGCCGCGTCCCGCGTCGCGAGCAGCCCACCTTGGGGGCCGAAGAAGCTCTTGTGGGTCGAGCCGTAGACCACGTCCGCTCCTTCCGAGAGCGGGTCCTGGAACTCGCCTCCCATGGTAAGGCCGAGGACGTGCGAGGCATCGTACAGGAGAAGCCCCCCGACCTCGTGCACCGCTTTGGCGATCGCGGACACAGGATAGGGCGTCACGAAGCAACTCTGCCCCAGGATGACCGCGTCGGGACGTTTCTTTCGGATGAGGTCGGTGACCTCGGCCACATCGACCTCGTGCAGGGGGCCATGGATGGGGAGTTCCTCCACCTTGTGATCGAAGACCCGGGGAAGGTAATCCGGAGAGTATCCGTCGTAGCCACCATGGCTAGGGAAGACGGCCAGATAGCGGGCGCCCCGCGGCAGCAGGGCCGAGAGGACGCACATGGCGGCAATGTGGCCGGAGAGGGGCTTGACCGAGGCGTACTTCCCGTGGAGGAGCTTCGCCGTGAGGCGGGTCGCCATCTCTTCCACCTCGTCGAGGTAGCGGGTGCCCGCGTAGCCGTTGTCAACCTTCTCGCCGTGGAGCATCTGGTCGAGCTTCAGGGTATAGCGGCGCCCCATGTCGGAGGCAAGGTAGCCCTGGACCGCCTCTGAGGAGCGGTTCTCGGAAGCGAGGAGGTTGAGCGTCTCCCGGCTCCGCCAGCGCTCGTGCCGGGCCATCAGCTGCGCCAGCTTCCGTTCTCCCGCCGTGGGCATGGTCTATTCCTCCCTCCAGGGGAAGACGAGGATGGCGATGATGAAGAAGATTACGGCGATGACCGAGGTGACCGCGAGGTCGAAGAGCGCCTGACCGGTGTTGTGGAGGATCATCGCGTTGTTCATCCCGTCGATGACGTAGTAGAGCGGAAGCACGTGGGCCACCGCCTGGAGCGAGGGGTTGAAGCTCTGGACGGGGAAGAAGGTGCCCGCGAGGAACATCATCGGGAAGGTGATGAGGTTCCCGATCACGGCGGCGCTCTCCGGGGTCTTCGCCACCGCTCCCGCGATCATCCCGAGGGCGACGAAGAGGAGCGGACCCACGAAGAGGAACGGAAGGGCGAGGAGGGTCAGGGTCACGTGGGAGTTGAACACCCCGTAGCTGACCCCCATGATGATGAAGGCCGCGATGAAGGTGAGGATGAAGTACCACAGGATCTTCGAGGTGAGCCACTCGGCCTTCGTGAGCGGGGTGAGGGAGATCTGCTTGAAGATCCGCTCCTTCTTGTACTCGGCGATGATGTTCACCATCGAGAACATCGGGCTGGTGAGGATGCTGAACCCGATGAGACCCGGGGTCAGGTAGTCAAGGTAGGTGTAGACCTGGCTTCCGACGTCCTCTCCCGTTACTTGGACGATGGGGTGTGCCCCGCTGGCGTTCAGGTTGAAGTAGTTCACCACGCCCCCCACGGCTCCTTGCACGACCCCGGTGGTGGAGGGGGAGCCCGGGTCGGTGTAGAGGACCAGGCTGACGACCTTCTTTTGCAGATAGGCCTGGGAGAACCCCGCCGGGATCACGAGACCCGCGGTCAGATCGTGAGCGGCCATGTATTTCGAGAGGTTCCCCGCGGAGGGCGGGACGAAACTGAGGCTGAGGACCCCGGTGTGGTTCAGGGCGGCCAGGAACTGAGCGCTCACGTTGGTGTTCCCGTCGAGGTTCTGGACCGTGAGGTCCACGGTCGTGTTGCTCGAGGTCACGATCTCCCCGAAGAGGAGGATGAGGAGCACGGGGAAGAAGAGGGTGAAGAAGAGAGCGACCTTGTTCCGGAGGTAGCTCCGCGAGAAGACCTTGAAGTCGGCGTAGGTGCGTCGTGCGTTCATCGCCCGCTCCTCACGACGCCCTCCTCCATCCGGCCCACGAGGCGGACGAAGACGTCTTCCAGGCTATCCCGGGCCGTGGAGACCGAGGTCCAGCCGAGGCCCGAGCGATCCGCTTCCTCCAGGGCGCGGGCCACGTCCCGCTTGTCCGACATCTCGATCACGACCTTCCCGTTCTCCCGGTGGACCGGGAGGCCCAGGGTCTTCGCGAGGTGGTCGGCGAGGGCCGGAGGACCCTCCAGCACGAGCCGGTCGGCCGTGCCGTGCTCCCGGATGATCTCCTCCGGGGAGCCTTCGGCGATGATCTTGCCGTGGTTGATGATGGCCACGCGCTCCGCGAGGAGCTCGGCCTCCTCAAGGTAGTGGGTCGTGAGGAAGACCGTGCGCCCTCCCCTCTTCGCCTCCTTGATGACCTCCCAGATGGCGCGCCGGGCATGGGGGTCGAGCCCGCTCGTGGGCTCGTCCAAGAAGAGGAGCGGCGGGTCGTTCACCAACGCCAGCGCGAGGCCCAGCTTCTGCTTCTGCCCTCCGGAAAGCGTATCAAAGTAACTTTCCGCCTTTTCGGTGAGCTCGACCTTGCGAAGCAACTCGTCGGCGTCAGCCTTCTTGTCGAAGAGGGTGGCGTAGTACTCGATGGCCTCGCGGGGGGTCGTCTTGTCGAAGAACCGGAACTCCTGGGGGATGACCCCGATGCGGTGGTGGAGCGCATCGGCCTGCTTCCAGGGGTCCAGTCCGAGCACCTTCACCTCGCCCGCCGTGGCCCGGCGGAGCCCTTCCAGGATCTCCACGGTGGTGGTCTTCCCGGCCCCATTGGGACCGAGGAAAGCGAAGATCGTGCCCTCCTCCACGTCGAAGGAGAGCCCGTCCACGGCACGAAGTTCCCCGTAGGTCTTCTCCAGACCCTGGGCGGATATCGCGCTCGCCATGACGTACGTCCATTAGTTGGGCGTTAAAAGAGTTATTGGAGCGGCCTTCGGCGATGCCTCAGGGGTTGCCCCGGTCCCGGGCTCACTGGGGCGGTTCGGAGGGGGGTGGAGCCGGGATGGCCCCCGGCTCAGCCCCGATATGCCGCCGCCGGGCCAGGTAGACGATGACGAGGATGGCCACCACAAGGACGGCCACTCCAACGAGGTCCCATGGGCTCACCAGGGAGCTGTTCCCTGAGGATGCAGGAGCCCTTACCGTGAGGTTCTGGACCGCGGAGACCGAGTGCCCCAGGACATCGGTCACCGTGACGGTGATGCGGAATTGCCCCGCCTGGCTGGGAGCGCACGAGAACCGGGAGAGATTTTGGGAGAGGCAACCGGTGGGCAGCCCCGCGTA
>JAKAYL010000062.1 GCA_021809545.1 Thermoplasmata archaeon | reverse complement strand
CTCCTGGTGGCTGACCTGAAACCGGGGAGCCGTCCGTCAACGGTCGCTCGCCCAAAGGAGACGTCGGCTCCCACTCCTCCTCGCTCCGTGGAGGAGCTCATCCGAGAATTCGAGCTCCGAGACATCCGGGATGCGAACCGCGCCCGGGGTAAGGAGCTGATCAGCTACGAGGAATGGTCCCTCCTCAAAAAACACTACACGAAAGCGTGAACGCGTTCCACTGGAGCAGTTTCCTTTAAGTACGCGAAAGCGCAATTAGCATGTCAGACGAATGTCAGACAAGGTCGAGTATTCCTCGCATGTGCCGGAGCCCCATCACGGGGGCAATCACTGGTCCCTCAAGAAGATAGTCGAGGACGTGACGGGAAAGAGCCTCGAGGAGCTCCAAGAGGCCCCGTCGTCTTCCCATGTCGAGTCCGCACCCAAGAGGGAGGTTCCAGTCTCCAACCTCTCCTCCTTCCTACCCCAGCAGAAGACCCCGCTGTTCACCACGATTCCCAAGGAGCTCTTGGAGAACGTCCCCTTCATCAAGGAAGAAGCCCCCTCGAGGAAGAAGGCGAACAACCGGGAGTTGGAACGGATGTATCTCGCCTACCTTATGCTGCACATGGGTCGCCTGACCGATCCCGCGCTCCAATACCTGCGTCACGCCGTGGAAGAGGAGTGCCGGGAGCGGGGCTTGTCATAGGAAGACGATATATAGAAGAACTAATTCACTTGTCCCTGAGGAATGACCATGATGCAGGGCACTCCAATTTTGGTGCTGCGCGAAGGAACCGAACGCGAGAAGGGTAAGGGTGCGGTGGGTAACAACATCGCAGCCGCAAAGGCCATTTCCGAGGCTGTACGGACCACGCTCGGCCCCCGGGGAATGGACAAGATGCTCGTTGACGGCATGGGGGACATCACCATCACGAACGATGGGGTCACCATCCTGAAGGAGATCGATGTGGACCACCCGGCCGGCAAGATGCTGGTCGAGGTTGCCAAGACCCAGGACCAGCAGTGCGGAGACGGTACGACCACCGCCGTGGTCCTCGCCGGGGAGATCCTCAAGAAGTCAGAGGAACTTCTCGAACAGAACGTCCATCCCACCGTCCTTTCGAAGGGATTCTCGCTCGCCATGCAGGAGGCCGAACGCCTCCTGAAGGACGAGATCGGCGTCGCGGTGAAACCCGAGGACACCGAAACCCTCCTGACCGTGGCCCGGACCGCCATGAACTCCAAAGGAGTCGATGGCAAGGATGAGCTCGCCCGCGTCGTCGTCAACGCGGTCAAGAACATCGCCGAGAAGAGGGACAACCGGGTGGTTGCCGACGTCTCGCTCATCCAGGTTGAGAAGAAGGCCGGCGGGAGCATCACCGACACGGAGCTCATCGACGGGCTGGTTCTCGACAAGGAGCGGGGACACTCCCGGATGCCGCGCGAGATCAAGAACTCGAAGATCGCGCTCCTCAACAGCGCCCTCGAGATCAAGAAGACGGAATTCGAAAGCAAGATCAACATCAAGTCTCCCTCGCAGATCCAGGGCTTCCTTGACGAGGAGGAGAAGACCCTCCGGGACATGGCCAACAAGATCAAGGAGGTCGGGGCCAATGTCGTCATCTGCCAGAAGGGCATTGACGATGTGGTTCTGCACTACCTCGCCAAGGCCGGCATCTTCGCGGTCAAGCAGGTCAAGGAGTCCGACATGAGCAAGCTCTCCCGGGCTACCGGCGGACGGATCGTGACCGGGATCAAGGAGCTCACCACCAAGGACCTCGGGTCCGCCGCCAAGGTGGAGGAGCACAAGATCGGGGACTCGAACATGACCTTCGTGACCGGCTGCAACAACCCCCGCAGCGTTTCCATCCTCATCCGAGGAGGAACCGAGCACGTGGTCCAGGAGATCGAGCGCTCGCTCCACGACTCCCTGAAGGTCGTCTCCGCCACCGTCGAGGACGGCCTCGTCTGTCCTGGCGGAGGCGCCACCGAGATGGCCCTCGCCGTGCGGCTCCGCAAGTTCGCCCCGACCGTGGGCGGCCGGGAGCAGCTGGCCGTGGAAGCGTTCGCGCAGGCCCTCGAGATCATTCCCTGGTCCCTCGCTGAGAACGCCGGCTACGATGCGATCAACACCATCATCGAGCTCCGCCAGCAGCACGAGGGCCAGCACAAGAATGCCGGGGTCAACATCGAGAACGGCAAGGCGGCCGACATGGTGGAGCGGAAGATCATCGAACCCCTCCGTGTCAAGCAGCAGGCCATCTCCTCTGCGACCGAAGTGGCGAACATGGTGCTCCGGATCGACGATGTGATCGCTTCCCGGAAATCCGCCGGCGGCGGCCCCATGCCCGGCGGCCACGACCACTAAGCCCAACCCTTTGGGCCGTCGGGTCCCGCTCTGGGATCCGGCGGCCCCTAACTTTTCCCCAGAAACGTTGAGTCCCCCTCTGGGGGGAACCGTGTTCTTTCCAGTGTCTTAGTGGGCCTGTGCCCCGTGTCGGACCATGAAGTCCAGGATCGTGGCGTTGAATTCCTCGGGCTTCTCGACATTGATGATGTGGCCCGTGTCAGGAAGGAGCTTCACCTCGGCGCCCACCACGGCCTGCCGCACCCGGCGCGCGTAGGCCGGGTCGACGACCCGGTCGTTGAGGCCATGGATCGCCAGGACCGGTATCTTGAGCTTGACGAGTTCATGCCGCACATCGAAGCCAAGGTTTCCGCGTCCGGAGGGTGCGATCCCCTTCAGGTTCCGGTGCTTCTGGGACTCGATGAACTTGTCCACCTCTTCTTTGTGGGCGAGGAAGAAGTCCAGGGTGAAGATGTCCTTGACGACCCGGTCGAGGTAGGCATCCATCCCTTGCTTCTGGAAGATCTCGATCCAGCGATTGCCGACGGCCACGATATCCTTGTCGACGTAGGGTGAGGTCGCCGCGAGGACGATGCCTCTCACCCGGTCCGGATAGGTGAGCGCGGTCGCCAGGGTGTCGAACCCTCCGGCGCTGAGCCCTACGATCCAGGCCTTGTCGATCCCGAGGTGATCGAGGAGAGCGGTGACGTCCTTGGCATGGTCGAAGGGGGTATAGGTATCGGTGGTGGGGGGATCGGTCTGGCCGTGGCCCCTCAGGTCGGGGGTAACGACCCGAAATCTGCGGGAGAAGAAGGGGACTTGGAGGTCCCACTCGCTCGAGTTCCCTCCCAGGCCATGGAGAAAGAGGAGGGTCTCCCCTTGACCCTGGTCCCCGTAGTGCATCTTGAATCCGTTCACCGTAGCGTCTGCCATGACCTTCTCTTTCAGCGCCATCCGGTATTAAACCTTGAACACAGGCCACGGAGAACGCCGTCTCAATGGGATGGGAGGGCCCGAGGAGGGCCTTGGGGGAAACGCAAACGACCCCCAAAAGCCCCTTAAGGTCTGGTCCGTAGTCGGAACCGCTCATGGTGGGAGGGACCGGCAAACCCGATCAGTGGTGGCGCTGGGGAGACCGCCACCGGTCCTTTCCTCCTGCACGCGCGGAACGGGTGCGCCGGTATCTTTCCGAACGCCTCCAGACGGGCACGTCCCTCGCTCCACCCCCCGTGGCTCAGGGGCCCATCCCTCCCTCGATACTCCGCGAGTCCCGGCTGAAAGGGCTGCCGGGGTTCTCCGTGGATCCCGAAGACCGCCTCCGTCATTCGGTGGGCAGGTCCTACTACGACCTGCTGGCGGCGCGCCGGGGGTCCGTGGAGCACTTGACGGAGGCCGTCGTCACCCCCCGTACCAATGAGGAGGTCGAGACCGTTCTCCGGACGGCCGAAGCGGAGGATCTGGCCGTCATCCCCTGGGGTGGAGGCACCTCGGTTGTCGGCGGGGTTACCCCCCTCAAAGGAGAGCACCGGGCGGCCGTGACCCTCTCCCTCGAGAGGATGTCGGCTCCCTTGTGGGTGGATGCTTCCTCGCGTCTTGCCCGCTTCGAGTGCGGGATCCTCGGGCCCGCGCTGGAAACTCACCTGGCCGGCCATGGACTCACCTTGGGACACTACCCTCAGTCCTTCGAATTCTCCACTCTCGGAGGCTGGATCGCCAGCCGTTCCTCAGGACAATCGTCCTCCCTCTACGGGGACCTGGCCCATAATGTGAGAGGCCTGAAGGTGGTGACGCCTTTGGGAGCGATGGACTGGGAACACCCGGTAGAAGAGGCCACAGGACCTACTCTGGAATCGCTGCTCGTAGGCTCTGAAGGGACCTTCGGTGTGATCACCGAAGCCACCCTATCTCTCGCGGCCGTGCCCTCTCATTCTGTTTACCATGGGTTCCTGCTGAAAGATTGGGAGAGCGGGTGCGAGTTCTTACGGGACGTTGCCCGCCTTCCCTATCCGCCCGCCGTGATCCGTCTCTCCGATCCCGAGGAGACCGCGCTCTCCTTGGTGGGTAGGGAGCCCCCGTCGGCGCTCCGCGGGACCTTGGAGAAGAAGGTCATGGACTTCCGGGGGATCGCCCCGGGAAAAGCGTGTCTGGGTTTCCTCGGCTTCGAAGGTCCGAGAGACCTCGTGGAAGGGGGCTGGCGGGCCGCAGGAGCGATCCTGAGGTCCTACCGGGGTCTGGATGCCGGAGAGGGGGCTGGGGAGGCGTGGAAGAAGGAGCGCTTCCTGCTACCCTACCTCCGCGACTACCTCATGGAGTACGGTTTCATGACGGAGACGTTGGAAACCGGGTGCTCCTGGAAGAATCTCGGGCCACTCTACCGTGCCCTGACACAGAAGCTGGAGCGGGCTGCTTCCTCCCTCGGGACAAAGGCCTTCGTGGGGACCCACCTATCCCATGCCCTTCCGACCGGAGCTTGCCTTTACGTGACGTTGCTCGCACCTCAGCCCCCGAACGAATTTTTGGAGCCCCTGCAGAGCCTGAAACGCGCCGCCATGGAGGCGATCACCGAGAACCATGGCTCCCTCAGTCACCATCATGGCATAGGCACCCTTCACCGCCCTTGGACCCGACAACGCGACTCTCCTGCGGTCCTCGATACCCTTTCCGCGGTAAAGCGAACCGTGGATCCTAAGGGTATCATGAACCCCGGGAAGACCCTTCCCCAAAAGGAGGATCGCAGGTGAGCGCGGACCGCGCAGGTCGGCTGCAACGTCTCGGCTCGGAAACCTTCGACCTTATCGTCGTGGGAGGGGGGATCACTGGAGCGGCCATCGCCGCCCAGGCCGCCCAGTCAGGGCTTGCAACCGCTCTGCTGGAAGAACAGGATTTTGGATCCGGAACGAGCTCCGCCTCCTCCAAGATGCTGCATGGGGGGCTCCGCTATCTGGAGCACGGGAAGATCAAGCTGGTGAAGGAGGCTCTCCACGAGCGGGGGCGACTCGTGCGCAGGCTGGGAACGGCTCGGGCGAAGACCATACCTTTCCTTCTCCCTTTGCGGGGTTCGTCTTCCCGACGACTTCAACTTCGCTTCGGAACTTGGCTCTATCAACGCCTCTCGGGATCGCTCGCGCTCGGCCCCAGGAGTGTGCTCTCCCCCGAACAGGTTCTCCAGAAAGTGCCGCAGCTCCGGAGCGAGGGGCTACGGGGAGGGATCGAGTACTATGAGGGGGTGGTGGACGACACCTTCCTAGTGCTGGAACTGGTGCACGAGGCCGCGGATGCCGGAGCCGTGGTCCTGAATCATGCGAACGTGACCGGCCCCCTGCTGACGGGGGGGCGGATCGAGGGGGTGGCCTTCCGGGACCTTCTCAGTGGGACCGAGAGCACGGTGCGCGCCAAGTCCGTTGTCAATGCCGCCGGGGTCTGGTCCCGGTCGTGGGCCGGGGAATCCCGCTCCCCTCCGATGCGACCCTCCAAGGGGGTGCACCTCGTGTTCCGGAAGAGCAGTTTCCCACTTTCGGAGGCCGTCGTCATGGAGGCCGAGGACCGGCGATGGGTCTTTGCATTGCCCTACGGGTCGCTTGTGGTGGTGGGGACTACCGACACCGACTACGATGGGGATTACCGTCGCGTGAGGCCACAAAGGGCCGACCTGGAATACCTCATGAGCACGGTGGAAAGGGAGTTCCCTGGGGCCAAGGTCCGACCCCAAGACATCGTCGATGCCTACGCGGGTCTCCGGCCCTTGCTGGCCGGGCAGGGAGACACCACGAGCGAACTGTCGAGGGAGGACCTTGTCTACGTAGACCCCAGCGGTCTCGTGACCACGGTGGGGGGCAAACTGACCACCCACGCGGCGATGGCACGACGCACCTTGGATCGGCTTGGCCCCTCCTCCCGATCAAGACCCTTGGTCCCTGCGGGGCCGAAAGAACCGACCTACTCAGGGCGCCCTTGGCCGGGCAGCGACTGGTTGCTCGGGACTTTCGCCCTCGAGCCTCCGGCCCGGCAAGCCTTGGTCCGCTCGGTCGTCCAAGAAGCGGTGCAGTACCTCGGCCCGTGCACGCTCGAAGACATCATCGACCGGCGGCTCCACGCCTTGAACCGCCTCGAAGAGAGCTTTGACGGTCTCATCGAGGAGATCTCACGGACGGCGGCCGAGTTGCTGGAGTGGCCCGAAGAGGAGCGCCTTCACCAGTGCCAGAACTACCGCGAACACCTGCGCGAGTACGAACAGGAGACCCTGCGCTTCCGAGCCCCCAAAGGAGGGTCCGCTTGAAGATCGCCGTGATCGTCAACCCCCGAGCGGGACGGGGACTGGGTGCCGAAGTCGTGAAGGAGATCCGGACCGTTTACACGTCCCCGGAACATCAACTCGACGTAGAGGAGACGACCGGTCCCGGAGACGAGGTCCGATTGGGCCGACAGGCAGCCAACAATGGGACGGACCTCCTCTTGGCGGTGGGTGGGGACGGCACGCTGAACGGAGCGGTCAATGGGCTTCTCTCCACGGGGCGGTCCGCAGAAGAGCTTCCCCTCCTTGCCTCGGTTCCGGCCGGGACGGGGGGCGACTTTGCACGGGGGCTCGGTTATCCCTCGGATCCCTCAGAAGTCGTTCGCAGGCTTCCGGAGTTCGTTTCCTCCCCTATCGATGCCGGTCGGCTGACTTTTGGCGACGCGAAGGAAGCAAAGGTGCGGTACTGGATCAACCAGTCCTACATAGGGCTCGGAGCAAGGGTCGTGGAGCGCGTAAACCGGTCCGGCCGCATTTCCGGGGCCCGGGCCTACACCATGGCCTCCCTCGCGGAAGCCATGCACCCCAGATGCCCGGAATACCGGCTCAGCACCCCGGAGAGGGGAGAGGAGCGGTTCGAGGCCCTCAACATCCTGGTGGCCAATGGGACCCACTCCGGGGGAGGGATGCAAACCGCCCCGTTGGCCGACCTCTCTGACGGTCGGTGGGAACTGATCCTGGTGACCCGGGAGGCCATCGCGGGGGCCACCCCCCGTCTCAAGGTCCTGAAGAACCTCTCGAAGTTCAAGGACGGTTCTTACTTGCGGCTCCCGGGAGTCCGGTCCTTCCAGGTCTCCGCTCTCGGGGTCCAGGGTGGGGAGGGGGAGCTGGTCGAGGCCGACGGGGAGATCGTAGGCCACCTGCCGGCCAACTACGCCCTTTTACCCAGGGCGCTGCGCGTCCTGCACCCCGCCCAACACCGGAAGAGGTGACCCTCTTCCGAATGCGTTGGCAGGTAACATTATATTACGTTCTAGGTGTCTATTGTTTCGAGAGGCCGATAAGGACATGAACAGTTTAGAGGTTTTGATGGGAGAAGGCACGAAGGCCAAGATCCTTCACGATCTGCTGGATGGAGGCAAGTCCGCCCGGGAACTTGCCCGCACGCTCAAGATCCGGGAGAGCGCCATCCGGATGCACCTGGAGCGGATGGTCGAGATGGGGCTGCTGTCGTCCCGTTTCCAGCGCGAGGGGGTGGGACGGCCCAAGAAGAAGTTCTACCTCACTTCGACCGGGCATGAGATGTTCACCCGAAGGTACGACCTCGTCATGGACGCTCTTCTCGGGACCCTCATGGAGAAGGAAGGGGACGCTTACGTTCGCACGCTCTTCACCCAGATGGGCCGCAAGCTGGCCGACACGCTGGGCGACAGTGTCAAGGTCGCGGGTACGAACGGTCGGACCAACTCGAAACCCGAGGCCCTCGTCCAGCTGATGAACGGCATGGGAGAGAAGGCCGAGCTCATCCGGACCCCCACCAGCGTGAGCGTGGTCAACCACAACTGCATTTTCCGTTCGTACGCGATGAAGTACCCCGGGCTCTTCTGCGACAGCTACCACAAGGCCTTCGTTGAGCGGCTCATGGGTCAGAATAAGGTCGTTGTCCGGGAGACGATGGCCAAGGGCGCGCCTGCCTGCATCCTTCTGCTGGAAAGGACCGAGAAGGCGTAGGTTGTCTCACCTCCGCATCCGGGCCCTCCGGTGGGAGCCGGAAGTTTCCCAAGCCCCACCCCGGCAAGTCGTTCCGTTCGACGGGATCCCCCGCGTGAGCAGCGTTAAGTCATTTCGTCGACTCTCATCGGACCCATGAGGGCCTTTTCCAGCGAAGAAGCCAAGGAGGTGGCCGCGCTCGCCGCGGTCGAGATGGTACGCGAGGGGGAGGTCCTCGCCATCGGCAGCGGTTCGACGGTGGACAAGGCCATCCGGGCGCTGGGCCACCGGTTTTCAGATTCCGTTCGGAAACCCGCCGTCGTGGCGGCGTCCCGTCAGAGCGAGTCCCTGGTTCGGGAGGTAGGGCTCCCGCTCCTTTCCCTCTCGGAGGTAACCACGTTCCCATTGATGCTCGACGGGGCGGATGAGGTCGCCCACGACCTGACCCTCATCAAGGGGGGTGGGGGAGCCCTGACCCGGGAGAAGCTCCTCGCCACCATGAGCCAGAAGCTCATCATCATGGCAGACTACACGAAGCTCGTGGAACGCACCGGGGAGAAATCGCTTCTCCCCGTGGAGGTGATCCCTTTTGCGGCTCCCTTCGTGGGACGGGA
>JAKAYL010000061.1 GCA_021809545.1 Thermoplasmata archaeon | reverse complement strand
AGAAGGAGAGACCATAGCCGGTGTAGAGCAAGATGGGGAGGAAGAGCCAGGCAGCGGATCGACCGGCCGAGAGCACGAAGTTCGAGACTCCGAGAAGATAGATGGACCTGGGAAACCCCCCGAGCCCACCGGTGGGGGCAAGGGATCGTAAGGAGGAGCTCATCGTGGGTTCTTGTCGGATTCTCGCTGGAGCACCCGGGAGAGCACCGATTGTTCGACGCCGTAGTGGACCTCTCGGACCGCCTCCGGGATCGGGGACCAGCGGACCTGGTCGAAGATGGCTTCGGGCACCGTTTTCTCCTCCGGAGTCGAGAAGAGGAAGTAGACCACTACCTTGAGCACGTTCGACCCCTTCCCCGGGTCGAAGAAGCGGTAGGTGACCTCGCCAAGGTCCGCCTCAAGGTGTAGATTGTGGATCCCGGTCTCCTCTCGGACCTCCCGTTCGGCCGCCGCGAGAAGGGATTCGCCCTTCTCCACGTGCCCCTTGGGCAAGGTCCAGCGATCCTCAACCTCCTCGTGGAGCAAGAGTACCTGACGATCCCGATGACGGAGCACCACCCCTCCGGCGGCCAGCTCTGCTACGATGGGCTGGGAAGCGTCGTAGGGGGAGCTGCGCAGGCGCATGGAAGATACCACACCGAAAGGTGTAATAATACCGCGCCGAACCCTCAAGAGGTTCACCTGCGGGAATGGGGCCAGTTCCCCCCTCCCGGGGCTTGCCTGGGGAAACAGATAAGACCTAGAACCAGTGCTTCCATCCATGTCCAAGACCGTCCGGGAAGGGGATTTGCTCTGGACACCCTCGAAGTCGTTCTCAGAAGGCTCCGAACTCGCGCGCTACATGCAGTGGTTGGCGACCGAGAAGCGCCTCAGCTTCCCGGACTACGCCTCCCTCTGGAAATGGTCGGTCTCGGACCTCGATGCTTTCTGGTCTTCCATCGCGGAATTCTTTTCCGTGCCGATGACCGGGCGCCGTGGAAAGGTCCTCGCGAAGCGGCAGATGCCCGGGGCCGAGTGGTTCCCCGGCGTCTCCCTGAACTACGTTTCCCAGCTGGATCACTACTGGAACCGGACGGGCGACGCCGTGGTGGGCTACTCCGAGGTGCGGAAGGAAACGAAGATATCCTGGAAACAGTTGCGCGCCCAGGTCGGCTCCGTCCGAACCGCTTTGGAAAAGGCAGGAGTCAAGAAAGGGGACCGGGTGGTGGCGTATCTACCCAACATTCCGGAGGCAGTGGTGGCCTTCTTGGCTACCGCAAGCCTCGGAGCCATCTGGTCCTCGACGTCGCCGGACTTCGGGAGCCAGAGCGTGATCGACCGATTCCAGCAGATCGAGCCCAAGGTCCTCTTGACCGTCGACGGATATCGCTACGGAGGAAAGGATGTGGACCGCCTGGAGCAGGTCCGCTCGATCCGCCAATACCTCCCGAGCCTGAGCAAGATCATCTTCCTGCCCTACCTGAACGAGAAAGCCGAGTTTCCGGGCGCGATCCCGTGGGAAGAGGTCGTCCGAGAGAAGGTGGAGACCTCGCCCACACTCGTTCCCTTTAACCACCCTCTGTGGATCCTCTTTTCCTCCGGGACCACGGGTCTCCCGAAGCCCATAGTCCAGGGGCATGGGGGGATCCTTCTCGAGCACCTGAAGGCGCTCGCCCTGCATCTGGACGTCAAGGCCGGAGACTGGTTCTCCTGGTGGACCACGACCGGGTGGATGATGTGGAACTTCCTGGTCGGAGGTCTCCTCCACGGAAGCACCATCGTGCTCTACGACGGGAGCCCAGGGTATCCCGAACCCGGGGCCCTCTTCGACCTGGCCGACCGTACTCGCCTCAACATTCTCGGGGCCGGTGCCGCCTACTATTCCAGTTGCATGAAAGCGGGGCTCAAGCCCCGGGAGCAGAACGACCTTCGGCACCTCCGCGCCGTGGGTTCCACCGGAAGCCCACTCTCTCCCGAAGCCTTCCAGTGGCTCTACCAGGATGTGAAGCAAGACCTTTGGGTGGTCTCCCTCAGCGGCGGAACTGACCTATGCACGGCCTTTCTCGGAGGTTCCCCCCTCTTGCCCGTGCGCGCAGGGGAGCTGCAGTGCCGCTCGTTGGGTGCATCGGTGTATGCCGCCACGGAAGATGGGCAGGAGGTAGTGGACCAGGTCGGAGAACTGGTGATCACCGCGCCTATGCCCTCCATGCCGCTGTATTTCTGGAACGACCCCGAAGGGGCACGGTACCGGGCAAGCTATTTCGACCTGTTCCCGGGGATTTGGCGCCACGGGGACTGGATCAAGATCACCCCCCAAGGAAGCGCGGTCATCCTGGGGCGTTCCGACGCCACTCTCAAGAAGAAGGGGGTTCGCATGGGCACGTCGGAGATCTACCATGTGGTCGACGCCCTCCCGGAGGTCATCGACAACCTCGTGGTGGGGGTGGACCTTCCCGACGGAGAGTATTACATGCCTCTCCTCGTGACCCTGAAGGGCGGAACCCCACTGACTCCCAAGCTGGAGGAGCGCATCCGTGAGAAGATCCGCAAGGAGCTGAGCTCCCGGCACGTGCCGGACGAGATCATCGCCGTTCGGGCCATCCCGCGGACCCTGAACGGCAAGAAGCTCGAGGTCCCGCTCCGGAAGATCCTCATGGGCGTACCGATCGAACGGGCCCTGAACCCCGGTTCCGTCACCGACCCCTCTGCGGTGCTGGAGATCGCGGAGACGATCCGCAAGCACCTGCCCAAGCCCCAGAGCAAGTCCCTCCCGTGAAGCGGCCCTCCACAGATCCCCGGGAGATCGCGATCGGACTGCGCTATTACGGCACTGACACGCCCGGCATAGGTGGTGAGCTCAAGCTCGAACCCCACTTCTTCAAGGTGGACGAGATCGCCCACTATCCCGTGCCCCGTCCTGACGGACGGACCACCATCGCCCGCATCGAGTCCTACGACATCGAACAGAACGAGTTGATCCAAAGGTTGGGTGCCGCCCTGGGCATCCCCCCCTCTTCCATCGGGTTCGCCGGCACCAAGGACCGCCGTGCCCTGACGACCCAGCTGGTCTCCTTGGATGTCCCTGAGGAGCGACTTCGTGGGCTCACCCTGAGCGGGGTCAGGGTGCTGGAATCCTACCGGGCGGACGACGCGCTCTTCCTCGGATATCTCTACGGGAACCTTTTCGAACTGACCGTGAGCCGGGTGCACCTGTCGGAAGAGGAGGTTCTGCAGCGCACAGAGGCTACCATCCTTGAGCTCAAGGAGGCCGGAGGATTTCCCAACTATTTCGGCCCCCAGCGGTTCGGTGAGATACGTCCGGTCACCCATCTGGTGGGACGGGCGCTCGTGCGAGAGTCGGTGGAGGCGGCCGTCCAGGTCTACCTCACCGCCTCCTGCGAGGGAGAGAACCTGGAGGGGGCCCAGGCCCGACGGGAATACGCCGAGCATCACGATCCTGAGCGCGCCCTGAAGGACTACCCTCGGAACCTCAAGTTCGAGCGCGTCCTGCTGGATCGCCTCTCCCGGGGAAACTCCCCCGAGCGGGCGTTCCGTGCCCTTCCCCGCCACCTGAAGACGCTCTTCGTGCACGCGTACCAGAGCTATCTCTTCAACGAGTACCTATCCCAACGACTGGAAGAAGGCCTGTCCCTGGATGTCCCCGTCGTGGGAGACATGCTGCAACGCTACGGCCCGGAGGGTCTCCCGGGGAATCTGCCCCCGGTCCCCGTTACCGCCGACAACTTCCCTGAGGTGGAGAAAATGGTCCTCTCGGGGCGGGCACGGGTGGCTGCGCCCCTGGTCGGGCGGGATACCCCGATGCTAGAAGGTGACCCGGGACGGATCCTGGAAAAGATCGTGGAACGGGAGGGGGTACAGCGCGCCCAATTCCAACTGCCCGACCTGCCCCGCCTATCCAGCGCCGGAACGTATCGGTCTCTGCTGGCGCGGCTCCCGTACTACTTCTTCAGGGGTCGGGTCACTCCCCGCGGGGAGGATGCCTACACCCTTCGGTTCCCCTTGGACAAGGGGGTCTATGCCACCGTCCTCCTGCGCGAGTTCATGAAAGAGCGCGCGTAAGAGGGCTTTCCCCGCGGAATTCCCGCCCCCGAGCGTACCAACTGCCGGTGCAGAGCATAGACTAATATTTGCCCCCATCTTACTTGACTCCGTGGACGCACCCAAGGCGAGAGGGAAACCGTTTCCCCTTTCGGGGCAGAGCAATACAAAGTTCAAACCCGTCCAAGCGCCGGTCTCTTACCGCATCCCGACCGGGGTGAGCGACTTCGATTCCATTACAGGTGGCCTTCCCCCCGGAACCGTTCTGCTACTCATGGGAGAGGCTGGGTCGGGGCACAACGAGTTCTCCCTGACCAGCGCGTCCCGGATCACGTACGCCATTGACGAACCCGTGGAGGGTTCCTCCGGCTTCCACATGGGAGCGCACCACGACATCCCGCTCTTCCCGAACCAGGTCACCTATGTCAGCTTCACACGCTCGAGGGAGGAGACAATGGCGGAGATCCGCCACACCTTCCCTCCGTACTATCCGCTCCTTTTGTCCAAGCACCTCAACTACATCGATCTCTCCGGTGCATATTTCGCGGACAGCATAGTACCGCCCGAGTGGAGCCGATCCAAGCGTTCCATCCTCGACGGAAACAACTCGACCAACGAGAGCATTCTCTCCACGATGGCACGGGAGTTGGAGTCCCGGGCCAAGAACTCCCTCGTGATCATCGAATCCCTGTCGGACCTTCTGGCCCGCAGCACCGTCAACAAGGAGGACGTCGTCACCCTTGTCAAGGGGCTCCGCCGGAGGGCCAAGGACTGGCGGGGGCTGATCTACATCCTGCTCGCCCGTAACGTGGCGGAGCACTGGATCGAGGAGGCCCTCAAGGACTCTGTGGACGGAGTGCTGTCCTTTGGTTGGGTCCAAAACCCCCACAAGAGCGCCCGGCTCCGGGCGATGTGGATAGAGAAGTCGATGCCCCTCCTGGCCCATGTCCCGCCCGAGCGGCAGGGGCGCTTCATCATTAACGTCAGCGGCTCCAGCGGGTTGGTGACCACGCAGTATGAGCGCATCGATTAGTCCTGGCCGGGTCTCGACCGGAGTCGCCGGGCTGGACGAGATGCTCAAGGGGGGTTTCCCCCAGGGGCATGTGGTTCTGGTGCTGGGTCCCCCGGGAGCCGGGAAGACCTGTCTCGGCCTCCAGTTCCTGAACGAGGGCCTCTCCCACGACGAGCGGGCCATCTACCTCTCCCTGGAGGAGGAGGTCGCGGCCTTGGAGGCTACGGCCCGTCAGTTCTCCTGGCCCATCGAAGACGCCCGGAGGAAGAACAAGCTCAAGATGGTGATGCTGGACCCCCAGCACGCCAACAACGCCATGAAACGGATCATGAGCGAACTGCCCCGCGAGCTCGAGGAATGGAAGCCCAAGCGGATCGTGGTCGATTCCGTCTCGCTCCTGAGCCTCCTAGCAGAGAATGATGCCGAGCGCCGTGAGGTCGTCTTCAATCTCGCCGCAGCCTGCCGGAAGTGCGGTGCGACCACCATCTTCATCGGCGAGGCCGATCCCATCCACCCGCAGGCCTCGCGGGACGGCCTCGCAGAGTACGTAGCGGACGGTGTCGTCCTGCTGGGGTATGAGGAGGACCCGGACCGACACGGCGTCCGGTTGGCGATGAGGGTCGTGAAGATGCGGCGGACCTCCCACATGCGTTCCCGCCAGCCCTATGTCATCGGCCCCCGCGGGATGGACGTCGACGCGAAGGCCGTCGACCTCGGCTCCCTCTGAACCTTCGGATGAGGCCCACCCAGATGATGGCCGTCGGTTTCCTCTGCGTTTGCCTGGTGGCCCTCGGAGTCCTGCTCCTGACCGCTCCCTGGCGGGCCGGTGGGAATCTTGCGTACGAGACCCTGTTGGAACTCCTGGTGCTGGTACTCGGGATCGGGAGCCTCCGGTGGTTCTGGATCGATGTTTCCCTGCGCCACCGCCCCCCACGATGAACGGTCCGCAACCGAACCTTTCCGCGTAGGATCGCCGGCCGGCGCACGGAGCATTCGGTAGGATTATCGGGAGGCGAGGTTCTCTCCCGTTCGTGACGCGAGAGGCGGATCCCATCGACCCCCGCGAGAAGGTCTGGGTGGTCTACCTGGACATGGATGCGTTCTACCTCTCTTGCGAACTCACCCGGCATCCGGAGCTCCGGGGATCTCCGGCCATTGTCGCACACGACCCAAAGGAAGGCAAGGGGCGGGGCGTGGTCCTCTCAGCCTCCTACGAGGCCCGGGCCCTGGGCTTCCGTTCCGCCCAACCGGTCAAGCAAGCCTGGCTTCTCCGTCATCTTGTCCAATGGTTGCCGCCGGACTTTGAGTTTTACCAGGCTGTCTCGGATCGGGTCATGGAGTACCTGCGTTCACACTCCGCCTCGCTGCGGGTGTTCAGCATCGATGAGGCCGCCTATCTCACGGAAGAGTTGTCAGCGGGGGAAGCCGAGCAAGAGGCGAAGGTCCTGCAGCAGAGGATCCAGGAACGGTTCCATCTTCCCTGCTCCCTCGGCATCGCCACCGGACTCACAGTCGCAAAGATGGCTTCGGACCACGCCAAACCCGGCGGGATCCGGATCGTAAAGGAAGAGGACGCCCGTGATTTCCTCGCCCACCTGCCCGTCCGGAAGGTCCCGGGGATCGGACCCGTGGCGGGACGGGCGCTCGAAGGATTGGGGGTGAAGCTCATCGAGGACGCCGCGAAGGTACCCGCGGCCAAGCTTCGTTCGGCCCTCGGACAACTTGGCTTGGACCTGCGCGAGATGGCCGAAGGACGGGTTCCCAGCGAAGGATGGCCCGAGGAAACTCCACCCAAGTCGATGGGTCAGATGATTACCTTTGACTCGGACCTCGGAGATCCGGAGCCGATCCAGGCGGAGCTCAAGACGCTCTCCGAACATCTGGGGCCTGCGATCCGGAAGTCAGGGCACCTTTTCAAGGGAGTCTCCGTGACGGTACGGTGGGAGGACCTGGACGGCGCCCAAAAGAGCCGGACCCTGAAGCTCCCCACGGACAGCGGGGAGGTTCTGCGGAACGTCGGGAGCGACCTTCTGAACGAATTGCTCCGGTCGCGGGAGCGCGCAGAGCGCAAGGTACGGACCCTGGGGTTGAGCGTGTATAACCTGAGACCGGCCCCGGTTGGGCAGAGGAAGTTGGAGGTTTAGTCCACGACGTGGTCACCCTTCCACCGGAAGCGGGGACCCTTCCTCGGAGACCACTCTTTTCGGCGGTCGTAGAGCGCGCCGAAAATGAGAGGGAGCGCAACCGAGGCTTCCACGAAGGCCATCGCCTTCGTGGCGCTGCGGGAGACCTTCCCCCAACTCATGGCCTCGTCGAGCGTGCTGCCGGAGAGCCCACCCCAGTGGGGGACGTCGGTGGTCACCTGGATGGCGTAGTAGTGCCCTTCGCCCTCCCGCTCGTAGTGGTAGTTGGCCATCACGATGCCGTCATTGATCCAGTTCTTGGGGGTCCCACCGCCAACGTAGATCACACCGGTACGGGCGGAGTGAACGAGTAGCTGGACGAGTTCGTAGTTGTCCCGCACGGCGTCGAGGAAGAATCCCTTCTTTCCCTCCGCCCGCGTACGGCCGTAGTGGAGCGTGAGGCCGATCCCGATGGAACTGTCGATCAGTGCGGGGCTGAAGACAGGGACACCCTCCTGAGCACAGACGGAGAGAATTGACTCCCCTTTGGTGATGTCCCTTCCGAGGAATTCCAAGAGCTCCCGAGAGGAGTAGCCTCGGTCCTCGAGCTTGTCCACCGACCGGCCGATAAGGCGGTCCAGGTCCTCGAACTTCTCCTCGTCGACATACGTATCGTAAATTCGATCAATGGCGAGGTCACGCAACTCCACATCGTTGGCCGTGGGGGAGCCGATGTAATGCTTGTGTCCCAGAGCCTGATACAGGTCTTGGTAGAGGACAGCGCCGGTCGAGACCACCACGTCCACCATGTGCAGACGCACCATGTCCCGGATGACCTTACCCAGTCCGGCGGCGATGAGAGGTCCCGAGAGGCCGAGGAAGATGGTGGGCCGCTTCCGGTCCCGGAGCATGTTCTTCCACACCTGGTAGCACCGCCCGATGTTGCGGGCTTGCACGGAGGTGGTTTGGAAGGCTTCCACGAGGTCTCCGACCCCCTTCACTGACTCGACATCGATCGGCTGCATGGGTGTGGAGAGCACCCTTCGCTTCTTTGCCGCAGGTGATTCCGTCAAGGTGGGGGACCGAAAGCAGGGGAGTACAAAACGGCTTAGTGTGTCAGGAAGAATCCTAGGATCCCGTTGAGGACGAACTGCACGGCCACGGCAGCCAGCAGCAGCCCCATGATCCTTGCGATGGCCATTACCCCGATGCGGCCCAAGAACCGGAAGAGCCGCCGACCGTAGAAGAGGATGAACCAAGAGAGGGCCGTGGTCACCCCGATGGCCACGAAAACGGCCAGGTTGAGAGCGATGTCGGTGCCCGCGGTCCCCTCGTAGATCATCACGGTCGAGATCGCGCCCGGTCCCGCGAGAAGGGGAATGCCGAGCGGGACGACGGAGAGCTCGTCCCTTCGGGCCAGCGCCTCCTCCCGGTCCGCAGTGGTAAGCTTGGCCCGAGCCGTCTGCCCGTTCAGCATCTCGTACGCCACGAAGAAGAGGAGGATCCCACCGGCCACTTCGAAGGCGTAGAGAGTGAAACCGAAGGCGTCGAAAAGGTATCTTCCGAAGAGGGCGAACAGCGCGAGGATGGAGCCCAGGATGATGATCGACCGGCGAAGCATGATCGACTTATCCTCGTCCGAGAATCCGTCGGTCAGGGTGACGAAGAAAGGAAGCGCCCCGATCGGATCCACGATGGCAAAGAAGCTGGCCATCGCAGCCACGAGGAAGGGGATCTCTGCCGTCATGCGCCCGTCCCATCAGGGACTCCGGGCCTTATAGGGGTGCCGGGAGGGGT
>JAKAYL010000060.1 GCA_021809545.1 Thermoplasmata archaeon | reverse complement strand
GCCGCGTTCATCCGCTCGTCCGTGTCGAGGTACGCGGAGGGTTCGTCCAAGAGGTAGAGCGTCGCCTCCATGGAGAGGGCGAGGGCGATCGCGACCCGCTGGAGTTCTCCTCCCGAGAGGTTCTTGAGCGGGGTCTCGATCAGGGGCCGGAGATTCAGGCTGTCCTGAAGTTCCGTCTCGAAGAGCGCAGCGTCGAAATCCTTTCCCATGGAGAGGGCCATCACCCGGTCCTTGAGGCTCCAATCTCCCTGGGCCTTGAGGTACTGGGGTTTGTAGCTCACCTTGGCGGAGAGCGGCGCGCCGCCGCTCGTGGGCAGCTCGACACCGGCGAGGAGCTTCACGAAGGTGGTCTTTCCGGTCGTGTTGGGCCCGACGATCCCGACGGTCTCTCCCTTGTGGAAGGTCCCGCTCTCCACCTCGAGGCGGAACCCCGGGTACTCTTTGCGCATTCCCTCGAAGCGCACGAGGGGGATCCGTGCCGAGGGGGGCTTGGGGGGATGGGAGGTGAAGGTGACCGCCTCCGTTCGGAAGCGCACGTTCTCGTCCCGGAGATAGCCCGAAAGGTACGTGTTGATCGCCGTCCGGGTGGCCAGGGGATGGGAGACGACCCCGAAGGCGGCGGCTTCGCCGTAGAGCAGATGGACGCGGTCCGCAAGGTAGTCCAGGATGGCGAGGTCGTGCTCGACCACCACGACCGACTTCCGTTCCCCGAGCTCGCGGATGAGCCGGGCCACGATGAGCCGGTTGATCACGTCGAGGTAGCTCGAGGGCTCGTCGAAGAAGTAGACATCGGCGTCCGTCGAGAGGGTCCGTGCGATGGCGGCGAGCTGGAGCTCTCCTCCCGAGACCTCCGAGAGTCCCTTCCCTTCGGACTTCTTGAGGCCGGTCGCCTCGAGGGCTTTCCCGGCATCTCCCCCGGACTCCCCGACGTAGTCCCCGACCGTCTTCTCGCTCGTTGCGAGCCCATCGACGTACTGGGGCTTGACGATCGTGCGCAGCTCCTTCCGCGAGAGCCGGCGGAAGTAGGCGTGCATCTCCGTTCCCCGGTAGTGCTCGAGGACCTGGTTCCAGTCGGGAGGTGCTGTGTAGTTCCCAAGGTTCGGGGTCTCTTGGCCTGAGAGGACCCGGAGCGCGGTGGACTTCCCGATGCCGTTGGCGCCGAGGAGTCCCAACGTCCCCTTCATCCCCGGGGAAGGGAGCCGGAAGAGCCGGAAGGCGTTCTGGCCGTAGCGGTGCACCATCTCCCCTTCGGCCGCTTCGGGGGTGTTGAGGATCTTGATGGCGGTGAAGGGGCACTTGTGCACGCAGATGCCGCACCCGATGCAGAGCTCCTCCGAGATGATCGGTTTCTGGTCCGGTCCCCAGACGATGCACTCCTGCCCCATACGAACCGGCGGGCAGTACGCCCGGCACTCCCCCTGGCACTCCTTCGGGTGGCACCGGTCGGTGAGAAGTACGGCGATCCGAGTCATGCGAGGGCCTCCGCCCCGGAAGGTATCCGGTCGTACGCGGTGCTTTGGAGAAGGAAGGAGCGATGCATGCGGGGACTCAGATCAGTGAGGGAGGGCGGACGGCGCGGCGATGTCCTTGAGCCCGCCCAAGAAGGGTCGGAGTGCCTCGGGGATGGAGATCCGTCCGTCGGAAGTGGCGTAGTTCTCGAGGAGCGCGACGAGGGCCCGTGGGGTCGCCACCATGGTCGAGTTCAAGGTGTGGGGCACGCTCTTTCCGGGCTTGCCCCGCTTTCCGGATCGGATGCCGAGCCGACGGGCCTGGTAGTCCGTGCAGTTCGAGCAGCTCACCAGCTCGCGGTACTGGCCCTGGCGGGGGAACCACCCCTCGAGGTCGTACTTCTTCGCGGCGACGATCCCGAGGTCCCCGGTGCAGACGTTGACCACGCGGTAGGCGATCCCGAGCTTCTGCAGGAACTCCTCCGCGTTGCTCCGGAGCTCCTCGTGGATCTTCGCGGAGTCCTCGGGGGCGCAGAAGACGAACTGCTCGATCTTGTGGAACTGGTGAACCCGGAAGGCTCCCTTCTGGTCGACCCCGTGACCTCCGATCTCCTTGCGGAAACAGGGGGAGATCCCGGCGAGTCGCAAGGGAAGCCGGTCCTCCTCCAGGATCTCTCCCCGGTAGAGGGCGGCGATGGGGTGCTCGCTCGTGGCGATGAGATAGAGATCTTCCCCCTCGATGCGGTACATCACGTTCTCGAAATCCGAGAGGTCCGTCACGCCTTCGTAGGGAGCCCTTCGGAGGACGTAGGGCGGGATGACCGGGGTGAAACCCTTCCCGACGAGCATCTCCATGGCGAGACGCTGGACCGCCATGTCGAGGAGGACCATGGGTCCGAAGAGGTAGTAGAAGCCGCCCCCGCTGTTCCGCCGGGCCCTCTCGAAGTCTCCCAGCCCGTGGGTCTCCAGGAACTCCCCGTGCGGTGGGAGCCCTTCGGGGGCGCTCCGCTTGGTTCCCCACTCGAAGGCGGTCACGTTCTCGGAGTCGTCCTTTCCGTAGGGGACCGATTCGTCGAGAAGGTTGGGGAGCCGCAGGAGGAGTTCCTTCCGCCGGCTGTCGAAGAGCGCTTCGCGCGACTCGAGCTCGGTCAGGCGGGCCGGGAGGTCGGCCGCCTCGGTCCGCAGCGTCTCCGTGTCCTTCCCGGCCTTCTTGGCCTCGGAGAGCTCCCGCGAGAGGGTGTTCCTCCGCCGCCGGAGCTCGCCGGCCTCGGCCTGGGACTGCCGCCAGTCCTTGTCGATGGTCAGGAGCTCCCCGAAGAGCCGGAGGTAATCCTCGTTCCGGCGGCGGGCGAGGTTCTCCCGTACCTTCTCGGGCTCGCGGCGGATGAGATCGATGTCCAGCATGACGGATTCCTCAGGGACGGATTCGTAGAAGAACCTTTCCGAAGATGTCCCCCTGGGAGAATCGCTCCATCGCCTGGGCCCCTTCCTCCAAGGGGAAGACCCGGTCGACCACGGGATGCAGCGACCCGTCAGCGAGGAGCGAGAGGACCTCGCGGAACTCCTTCCGGGTCGCCATGGTGCTCCCCCGGAGCGAGGCCCCCCTCCAGAAGAGCCCCCGGAGGTCGATCTCCACGATGGAGCCGGTGGTGCCGCCGCAGAAGACCAGGCGTCCGCCCCGGGCCAGCGCCCGGGCCGAGAGGGCGAAGGTCGCTTTTCCGGTCGAATCGAAGATGACGTCGAACCCCTTCTTCTCGGAGGCCTCCCAGAGGGACTTCGACAGTGGCTGCTCCCGCGAATGGACGACCACCTCGTCGGCGCCCAGATCGAGGGCCCGGTCCCCCTTCTCCCGGGAGCGGGTGGCCACGGTGACGCGGGCCCCGGTGTGCCGGGCGATCTGGATCGCGGCGGTCACGAGACCTCCGCCCGCCCCGATGATGGCGACCCGGTCACCCTCCCGGAGCTCTCCGACCGTCCGGAGCGCGCGCCAGGCGGTCATGAAGACAAGTCCCACACCGCCGCCCGCCTCCCAGTCCAACCGTTCGGGGAGAGGAACGGCGTTCGCCTGGGGTATGATGGCGTAGTCCGCCGCCGTGCCGTTCGTGTGCTCGCCCACGATCCGGTAGTCCTGACAGAAATTCTCCTGCCCCTTGCGGCACCACTCGCAGGTCCCGTCGGAGAGCGACGGGTCGACGAGGGTCTTCTGCCCGATCAGGGAGCGGTCGACCCCGTCCCCCACCTCGTCCACGATGCCGCTGCCATCTCCGGCCAGCACGTGGGGGAGGGGGACGTTGATGCCCGGGATCCCTTCGAGCGTGAAGAGGTCCAGATGGTTGAGTCCCGCGACCCGCATAGCGACCCGGACCTCCCCGGGTCCGGGATGGGGGTCCGGAAGGTCCATGAGCCGGAGCTTGTCGAGAGAGCCATGCTGCTGGAATCCGAAGGCTCTCATGGTCGCACGGTCCAGCGCACCTTGCCTCCGGAGTCCTCGACCTGGATCCCGGCGGCGTGCAGCTCGTCCCGGATCCTGTCCGCCTCGGCGTAGTCCTTGCGGGCCCGTGCCCGGGTGCGGGCCTCCAGGGCCATCTCCACGAGCTTGGAGAGCGTGGTATCGTTCCCGGTCCCTCCCAGGTGGGAGAAGAGACCGAGCACGTTCTCGGCGAAGCGGAACGGGCCCATCAGTGCGACGACCTCCTCAAAGGTCAGGCGGTCTCCCTCCGCCGCCAGTCGGCTGTTCACCTCGGAGCTCCACGCGAAGAGCGACGCGGTCGCCTCCCGGATGCTGAAATCATTGCACAGGCTCGCCACCATCGCCTCGGTCACTTGATCCCCCCGATCGTGGGCAAGGTCCGGGACCCGGGTCTTCTCCACGTGGCGGACCTGGTCGAGCCAGGACGGGGTCGCCTCAGCCCCGCGGTCCGCGGGAGCGGACGGGGCGAGGCGAGCGGCGGCTTCGCGAAGCCGTTGGTAGGTCCCTTCCAGGGTCTGGTACGCGCGTTCCGCCTCTTCGAAGCTCGCGGGGCCGGTGAACTCTAGGGGAGCCCGGTAGTGCGCCGACATGAAGTAGAAGCGGAGGACATCCGGGCGGGCGATGCGGAGCGCCTCCCCGGTGGGGAGCACGTTCCCCAGGGATTTCGACATCTTCTCGCCGTGCATGTTCAGTAGCCCGGTATGCATCCAGATCCGGGCCAGCGGGCTTTGGCCCGTCGCCGCCTCGGCCTGGGCGATCTCGGCCTCGTGGTGAGGGAACTTGAGCTCCGACGCACCCCCGTGGATGTCGTAGCTCGGCCCTAGGACATTCACTGTGATGGCGGTGTCCTCGATGTGCCAACCCGGACGACCCTTCCCCCACGGGCTCTCCCAGGTGGGTCCCATCCGCTCGCTCTTCCAGAGTGCGAAGTCCTCCGGAGCCCGCTTCTTGGGATTGATCTCCACTCGGGCCCCCGGTTGCAGCTCCTCCGTCCGCTGTCCCGAGAGGCGCCCGTAGGTTGGGAACGTCCCCACCGAGTAGTACACGTCCCCCTCGCTCGCATAGGCGTGGCCCTTCGCGATGAGGGTCTCGATCTGGGCGATGATCTCCGGGATGTAGTCGGAGCACCGGGCGTAGAGATTGACCGAGCGGACACCGAGGGCGTTCATCTCGCCGAGGTAGTCGGCGAAGTTGCGCTCCGAGACCAACTTCGGGTCCACTCCCTCTTCCGTGGCCTGCCGGAGGATCTTGTCCTCGACATCCGTGACGTTCTGGAGGTAGAAGACATGGTAGCCGAGGTGGCTCAGGAATCGGGCCACGACGTCGAAGAACACCATGGTCCGGGCGTGGCCGATGTGGGAGGGCTTGTACGGCGTGATACCGCACACGAACAGCGAGATGCGGGGAGGGACCCTCGGCTCCAGGGGCACGAGTTTTCCCGCGAGCGTGCTGTGGACCCGGACCTCGCGCACAGTCACCCTTCCAGCGCCCGGAGCACGTCCTCGACGAGGTCCTCTCGGTCCTCGATGCCGACCGAGAGCCGGAGGAGAGTGTCGGTGATCCCGCGCGCCTCCCGGTCCTCCTTGGGGATGGACTGGTGGGTCATCAGGGCGGGCGCTTCGATGAGGGACTCGACGCCTCCCAGGCTCTCCCCGAGGTAGAAGTACCGGAGCTTCTTCAGGAAGGCCCGGGCCTCATCCATCCCACCGGTCAGTTCGACGCTCAGCATCCCGCCGGGCCCCTTCATCTGCCGGGCGGCCAGCGCGTGCTGGGGGTGCGAGGGAAGGCCGGGATATAGGACGCGTCGCACCTTCGGGTGGTTCTCGAGCGCACGGGCGATCGTGAGGGCATTCTCGGTGTGGACCCGCATCCGGGCTCCGAGGCTGTGGATCCCCCGGAGGACGAGGTAGCAATCCATCGGGCCGGGGACGGCCCCGGCGGCGTTCTGGAGCCACTTGGCCTCCTCGTAGGTCTCCGGTGAGCGGAAGACGAGGGCGCCCCCGACGACATCGGAATGCCCGCCCAGGTACTTGGTGGTCGAATGGAGAACGATATCGGCGCCCAGCTCGAGCGGGCGCTGCAGATAGGGTGTGGCGAAGGTGTTGTCCACCACCACGGACGCCCCCACCGCGTGGGCGAGTTCCGAGATCCCATGGATGTCGAGCACCGTCAGGAGCGGGTTGGTCGGGGTCTCGAAGTAGACGAGGCGCGGTCGCTCGCGTTCCAGGGTCCTCTTCAGTCCGTCCAGGTCCCGGAAGTCCGCGTACTCGGGGGCGAGCCCCCAGGTCTTCCGGGCGTGCTCAAAGAGCCGGCGGGTCCCCCCGTAGAGGTCGTCCCCGGACAGCACCTTCGTCCCCGACTTGAGCGACCAGAGGAGGGTCCCGAGGGCCCCGAGCCCGGAGGCGAAGGCGAGACCGCCCACGCCCCCTTCCAGGTCTGCGAGGGTCTTCTCGAGCACCGCGCGGGTGGGGTTCCCGGTCCGGGAGTACTCGTAGCCCTTGGTGACCCCCGGGGCGCTCTGGGCGTAGGTGCTGGTGAAGTAGACGGGGACGTTGACCGAGCCGGTCTGGGGGTCGGGTTCCTGTCCGCCTCCGTGGATCGCCTTCGTGTCAAAGCGCATTGTCATTCTCCGAGGAAAGGAAGGTGACGAGGTCGAAGCGGGTCAGGAACCCAACCACTCCTTCGCCCGCGCTCCCGCGGACCATCACCGCACGCTCCTCCTTGAGCTTCTCCATGAGGGCATTGAGGGGCTCGCCCCGCCCGATCTCCGGGAAGGGAGGGCCCATGACCTGTGCGACGGTGCGCCCCATGGCGGTGGCGTCCCGCATGACCTCCTTCAGGATCTCGTCCTCGAGCAAACTGCCGACGACGGACTCCCCCGAGAGGACGGGAAGCTGGGAGATCCCGTGCTGTTTCATGGTGGAGAGGGCATCGTGGACCGTGGTGGAGGTCGGGACGGAGACGACGGGCGGCTGGAAGTCCTTGGCGCCGAGGACGTCCCCCACCTTCATCGTCTCGTCGATGAAGCCGTTCTCCCGCATCCAGTCGTCGGAGTAGAGCTTGGAGAGGTAGCGGTCCCCGGAGTCGGGAAGGATGACAACGATCTTGGCCCCGTGGGGGAGGTGGGCCGCGTCCGCCCACTTCAGGGCGCCCGCGACCGCCGTGCCCGAGGATCCGCCGACGAAGAGCCCTTCCTCCTTGACGAGACGGCGGGCCATGGCGAAGGACTCCCGGTCGTCCACGGTGATGAAATCGTCGATGAACTTGAAGTGGGCCGTCTTCGGGATCATGTCCTCTCCGATCCCCTCGACCTTGTAGGGGACGGCGGGCACCTTCTCCCCGGTCTTCGCGAAATGGGCGAGGATCGATCCCCTGGGGTCCACTCCGACGATCTTCGTCTGCGGGCGTTTCTCCTTGAAGAAGCGGCCGACCCCGCTCGCCGTGCCCGTCGTGCCGATGCCCATGACCACGGCATCGACCTCGCCGTGGAGCGCCTCGAAGATCTCCGGGCCCGTCGTCCGGTAGTGCGCCTCCGGGTTCATCTGGTTCTCGTACTGGTTGGGATAGTAGGAGTTCGGGATCTCGACGGAGAGGCGTTTCGCCACCGAGATGTTGCTCATGGGGTGCTCCGGGGGGACCTGGGCCGGGGTGATGACCACCTTCGCCCCGAAGGCCTTGAGGAGCCGGATCTTCTCCGTGCTCATCTTGTCGGGGATGACGATGATGAGGCGGTAGCCCTTGACGGCCGCCACCATGGCGAGCCCGACACCGGTGTTCCCGCTGGTCGCTTCGATGATGGTCCCTCCGGGACGCAGCCAGCCTTCCTTCTCGGCCTGTTCGATCATGAGCGGCCCGATGCGGTCCTTGATGGAGCCTCCCGGGTTCAGGAACTCGAGCTTCGCATAGACCTGGTAGTCCAGCCCCTTCCCGATCCGGTGGAGCGGGACGAGCGGCGTCCCGCCTATGAGGTCGAGAACGGTGTCTGCCACTAGGGGCCGCGGCTCCATGGAGTCTCCGATATCGCGCCGGGCTTATACCTCTTATCAGGAGGCTGCCGAGGGCGTGGGGGGAGGCCCGACCTACTTCTTCGGGTGACCCTTCCCAGCCTCGTGGGCTGGAACGAACCAGACGTCGGTGATCGAGTAGGTGGCCTCCTTGGCGAAACGGGCCTCGACGGGCATGCCTACGTAGATGTCCTCCTCCTTGCAGTCCTTCAGCCGGGCGAGGAGCACGCTGTTCGCCCCGTCGAACTCGATCATCGCGAGGTTGTACGGGGTCTCCTTGAGGAAGGCCTCTCCGCCGAAGTGGCACGTCGTCCAGGTGTGGACCCGTCCCTTGAGGGGCAGGTCGACCCAGACGGTCGCGTCCCCGCAGAACTGGCAGTTCCCGCGCGGGGTGGCGAAGACGTACTGGCAGGCCGGGCACTTGGTCCCCCGGAGCTTGCCGTCGGCCAGCCCGAGGAAGAAGGGAGTGTCTTCGGCATAGCTGTGGATGTACTGGATGTGGTAGGGGCTGTCGATGATGAGGCTCTCGTTCCCCTGCTTGTCGACGAAGAGGGCGGCCCCGTCCTTCAGGATGGCCTTGTGGACCTCCTGGAACTTGGCGCTCTTGAAGAGGGTCTTCGCCATGTTCAGGCCCTCCTCGTGGACTCCATCACGGTCACCGTCACCGCCGAGCCTGTCCCGGCGTGGCTGTGGATGGCCCCGCGCCGGGCGTTCGGGATCTGGAGTCGGTCGCTGCCGAAGTACTTCCCGATCTTTCCCTGGAGCTGCCAGAACGCGAAGACGCCCTGCATGATCCCGGTCGCACCGACCGGGTGCCCGCAGGCGATGAGCCCGCCCGAGGGGTTGACCGGTATCTCTCCGGCCTTCGGGACGCTCATCCCGTAATCGACACCCTTGAGGAAGGGGGCCCCGCTCTCGACGAAGTCGTAGCCCTCCCCGTACTTGCAGAGCCCGAGGTCCTCGTAGGTCTGAATCTCCGAGGAGGAGTACGCGTCGTGGAGCTCGATGAAATCGAGGTCCTTCTTGGGGTTCTCGATCCCGGCGTGGCCGAAGGCTTCCATCCCGGCGGCCCGTCCTGCCCGGAAGGAGTGCACCCCGGGGTACTCGAGGTCCGCGTAGTCGCTCGCTTTCTCGTGAGGCATCAGGAGGACCTTCCCGAAGGGGCGGTCCGCC
>JAKAYL010000059.1 GCA_021809545.1 Thermoplasmata archaeon | reverse complement strand
TGTCGATCTGGGCCTTGATCGCGGCGCTCTTCTGACCGAGGTTGCCGATCTCCTTGACGATCTTGTCCGCCTCGGTGGTGTTCTTGTTGAATTGGATGGCGACGTCCGCTCCCTCTTCGGCGAGGCAACGGGCGATCTCGAGACCGATGCCCCCGCTCCCGCCGGTGACTAGGATCTTCCGGTTGGTGACCCGCTTCATGGTTCCTTCTTCTCCCCCTTCGCCTTCTTGCCGCCCAGGAACTCCGTGGCGACTTCCATCGGTGCGGTGTAGGCTTTCTGGAGGGCAGCGTACTGCTCAAGGGCCTGGTCGACCTGTTCCTTGATGATCTCTTCCAGTCCCTTCAGGTAGGGATTGAAACCGGAGGAGGACTCGGCCGTCTCTTCGCCGGGCAAAACAATGAGGAGCTCCCGGCCCGCGAATTCCTTCAGGCCGCTCACTTGACCGTTCGGGCTCACCTTCCGGGTCCCGATGATCTTACCTCCTGTCCCTAATTCTATCCGCATGTCTCGCTGTATCGCACTGTGCATCACACAATGAGTATATAAATCTTGGTCTCCCACGCACCCCCCGGCGAAGAGTGGACCGGCGACCGCCTCCGGGGAGGGAGGCGGCGCGTGGCCGTGGGGACGGTTGGATCTGCACAGGGCCTCATGTGTACTCTTCATGGACCGGGAGTTACATGATGCCGTGCCATTTTCTAATCGTCCGGAAAAGTCGTCGGAATCCGGGCGTCTCGGACGTAAGCGACCCGGGGAGACCTCGTTCCTGACGAAGGGTCCCCGAGCCCGGCTCGGTGCAACCGCTAAGTACGGGGGTCGGTTGGAGACGTCCCAGTTCCCGAGAACCGATGAGTGAACCTGTTATCGTAAGGGGAAAAAACGTCTGGAAGGTCTACGAGTCCGAGGCAGGGAACGTGGAGGCCCTCCGGGGGATCGATGTGACCATCAACCAGGGCGAGATGGTCGCGGTGATGGGTCCCTCCGGGTGCGGCAAGACCACCTTCCTCAACTGCTTCTCCGGCCTTGACGACGTGACGAAGGGGACCGTCCACGTGGAGGGAACGAACATCCACGCGATGAACGACAACAAGAAGAGCGAGTACCGGGCCCGGCGGATGGGTTTCGTCTTCCAATCGTACAATCTGCTCCCGGTCCTCTCGGCCGTGGAGAACGTGGAGCTGCCGCTCCTCGTGGCCGGGGTCCCCCCAAAGAAGGCCCGGAGCCGGGCCCTGCACTGGCTGGAGGAGCTCGGTCTGAAGGGAAAGGAGGACTACCGTCCCCTGGCGCTCTCGGGAGGACAGCAGCAGCGGGTGACGCTGGCCCGGGCCCTGGTGAGCGAGCCGGCGATCGTCTGGGCCGACGAGCCCACGGGCAATCTGGACGCGGAGAACTCCCGGCAGGTGATGGAGCTCCTGCGGTCCCTGAACCAGGCCCATGACCAGACCTTCATCGTGGTGACCCACGACGCCGAGGTCGCACGGTCGTGCGACCGGGTGCTCCGGATGCGGGACGGGAGCCTGCTCCCCCCGTGAGCGACCCCGCAGGGCACCTCGGCCGGTTCGCATCCCGGGGCCTGGGGGCTCTCGTCTCCTCCCCGGGGGATCTGCTCCTGCTCCTCCTCGTCGGGGTCCTGGTCGTCTCCCTCTACCTCGGCGTGCGCGACCCCCTCACCGTGCGCATCGGGTTCCGCAACTTCCTCCGGGGTCGGCGCCGGACGATGGTGCTCCTCCTGGGACTGCTCGTCGGGACGGCGATCATCTCCTCCTCGCTCGTCGTGGGGGACACTGTCGGTTCGCTCTCCACCCACTTCGCCTACATCCAGGACGGGAACGTGCACGAGGCCGTCTTTGCCGGCGGGACGACCGGGGGCTACCAACCCTTTCCCTATTCCTTCTATCTGAAGCTGAACGCTTCCCTCTCTTCCCAGCCCTATGTGGCCGGGGTCTCCCCGCTCCTTCTTGCCCAGGGGGCCGCATCGGCCCTCGATCAGACCTCGGGCGTTCCCCAGACCGGGATGAACCTCATCGGCACGGACGCCAATGTGAGCTCGGCCCTGGGTCCCTTCACGTTGACGAGCGGGGCCCGGGTCCCCGGACCCCAGCCCGGCGAGGTCCTCCTGAACCCCACGGCGGCGCAGGACTTGGATGCGAAGGCCGGGGACCATCTCCTCCTGAACGTACCGGGCCACCCGAACCTGCCGGTGACCGTGCTCGGGCTGGTCATCGCCGACGGACGCGGCGGGTTCCAGGACAACGGGGAGGGGAACGTCTTCGTGACGGTGGCCGACGCCCAGACCCTCCTTCAGGTTCCCAACGTGATCGACTACATCGCGGTCACGAACGTGGGTGGGGCGGCGGGCGGCATCGTTCACACCTCGGCGGTGATGTCCGAGATCCAAGCGGTCCTCCCGGGGATCATCGCGGAATACCCCGCGGGTACCCTGCCGGCCGGTCTTGCGGCGAACAACATCCTTCAGAACGACGTGAGCTCGGCCCAAAGCTCCTCGACCGACCTCACCACCCTCTTCCTCGTCATCGGCTTGTTCTCGATCGTCTCCGGGAGCATCCTCGTGGTCGGCATCTTCGTTCTCCTTTCCGAGGAACGGCGAGGGCAGATGGGGGTGGCGCGGGCCGTCGGGATGCGTCGGGGCCAGCTGGTCAAATCGTACTACTTCGAAGGTCTCGCCTATTCCGCCGGCTCTGCATTCCTGGGGACCCTTCTGGGCGTGGGGATCGCCTACCTGCTCATCGACCTTCTGGTGACCCTGGTGGACCCCGGTTCCTCCACGGAGGCCGTTCTCGCATCCTTCACGGTGAACCCCTCCTCGCTCCTCATCGCCTACGTGACGGGGTTCCTCCTCACCTTGGCGACGGTCGTCGTGACGGTGGCCTACGTGAGCCGCCTGAACATCGTGCGGGCGATCCGGAGCCTCCCGGAGCCCCCGCTGAGCCGCAAGGCCTACTTCCGCCTGGGGCTCTTGGGCGGAGGGATCACGCTCCTCGGTCTCCTTCTCGTCCGCGCCGGACTCCCGAGCTCGGTCGACATCGGGGTGGCGGAACTGGGGGTCTCCTTTGTCATCCTGGGGGTCGGGCTCGTCGCCGCAGCACTGTTGCCGAACCGTCTGGCGATGACCGCCATGGGAGCGGCCCTGCTCCTCTTCTGGGGCGACCTGCCCCTCCGGCAGGACCTCTTCGGGGCGAACCACGGGGGGAGCATCTTCGTCTTCTTCCTGGAGGGGATCTTCCTCATCCTCGCCGCCATCGTGATCTACCTGTTCAACGCCGACCTCGTGATGCGGGGCCTCCGCCGCCTCCTGGAGCGGGACCCGAAGCGGGTGCCCGTCGTGATGGTGGCCTTCTCCTACCCCGGGCACAAGCCGTTCCGGACCGGGATGACGCTCTCGATCTTCGCGATGGTGCTCTTCACCATCGTGGCCATCGCCTCCATCGGGAACGGCATCGCCGTCAACCTGGACCAGACGGTGGCCAGCCAGTCGGGAGGCTTCTCCATGGCGGGGACGTCGGACGCTCCCATCCCCGGCTTCGCCAGCGAGATCCGGAACAACAGCACCCTTTCCCCGGAGATCTCCACGGTGATCCCCTTCTACTCGGCCCAGGCGTACGTGTCGCCGGCGACGGGGTCTCCGTTCCAGGCCCGGATCGCCGCCGCTCCCATGGGGCTACCGCCGAGCGAGGACTTCTACACGGCCAACCACTTCAACTTCAGCTCGACCTTGAACGGCATGTCCGCCACCCAGGTCTGGAAGACCCTCCAGAGTGACCCCACGGCGGTCGTCGCTTCGGGCAACTATGGAAAGTCCTCGGGATTCTCCTTGGGACCCTCGGGACACGGGCTGCGCACCGGAGAGATGTTGAACCTGTCGATCCCGGGAACCTCGATCACGACGCAGGTCCACGTCGTGGGGATCATGGCGGAGACGCTCATCTCGACGCTGCTCCTCAATCCGGGGACCATGACCGGGACCTTGCATTCGAACCGAACCACGCTCTTCCTCCTCACGCTCTCGAGCCAGGCCAGTGCCCAACAGACGATCTACGACCTGAAGAAGGCCTTCTTCGCCTCCGGGCTCCAACTGGTGGACTTCCAGCAGACCTTCGCAGCGACCCTGCAGTTCCTGATCTCCTTCATCGACCTCCTGGAGGTCTTCGTGGCCCTGGGCCTGGTCGTCGGCATCGCGGCGATCGGCATCCTGGCCTTCCGGGCCATCGTGGAGCGACGGAGCGAGATCGGGATGCTCCGGGCGGTGGGGTTCAAGAAACGCCAGGTCTTGGTCTCCTTCTTCATCGAGTACAGCTTCCTTGCCCTGCTCGGGATAGGGATGGGCGTGGCGCTGGGAGCCCTGCTCGCCTACAATCTGTCCGAGAGTGCGAGCGGAATCCTCAGTTTCTCCGTCCCCTGGGGGAACGTGGCCCTCATCGTCGTGCTCAGCTACGCGTTGACCATCCTCGCGACCGGGGTGCCCTCCTACCGGGCCTCTCGCATCGCGCCGGCGGAAGCTCTCCGGTACTCCGAGTAGCGCTCCCGTGTCCTACGGGGACCGTGGGCCAGGGTGCTTCGTCCGGCCGTTTTGAACGGCTCGGCGGGCGGTCGCGGGTGACGCGCGGGTCGACCCCCGAGTCGGCCCCCTAGGCCGGTGCACCTGAAAGAGCTCGTGGCCACCTTCCCCTTCCGGGATAAACTTCTCCGCATCGACCACGAATCCCGCTTCCTCGAGCCACGCTCGGTACGTGGTGGCATCCTCGTGATCCCAGAACATCCAACTGTCCGAACCTAGCCACCCCTTCTCCAGCCCCTTCCAACGTCCGGCCCCCAGGATGGTGAGGAACACTCCCCCCGGGACCAGCCAGCGATGGATCCGCCGGAACAGGGGACGCTGTTCCGCCAACGGTACGTGGATGATGGAGTAGAGCGCGACGACCGCGGCGAACGAGCCGGCGGGAAAGCGGACCCGGGTCATGTCCTCCCGCACGAAGGTCGCCCTCGGTACCAGGGCACGCGCCCGTTCGATCTGCACGTCGGAGATGTCGACCCCGGTGACCTCGAAGCGGCGGGCGAGAAGGCGCGCAGCGGGAACTCCGGCTCCGCAACCGAGGTCCAGCACGTGGCTTCCCCTCGGGAGTTGGGTGAGGATCGGGGAGAGCCACTGTTCATACTCACGGTTCGCGTGCTCGGTCCCATCCATCCGGGCACCCTCGGGTCGATAGAGGTAGGAGCGTTGGTTCCAGCCTTCCCGCACCAGGGACTTGACCTTGGAAAACGGTCTGCGGGGGGACTTCATGCCGATGGTGTAAGGTGCCCTAAGAAGATAGCTTAGGGGCCCCTACTGGATGCTGTTCACGATGTTCATGACGGCCCCGTCGGAGGTGACCGAGGAAGGCGGGGTGACCCCGGCGATCTGGTCCGCTTTCACGAAGTAGGCCTCGAGATACAGGGCGGGCCCGTGGATGGCGTTGTACACCGTAGGGTCCGCGGTGGTGTTCCGCAGGTCGTTGAGCACTTGCTGTGGGCTCAGCCCCTGCAGCACGGTCGGGTCGACGATCGCCCCGACATGGATGAACATCCCGCCCACCACGATGAAGGGGATGCTCTGGTGCGAATTGTAGGTCGAGACGTACGCTTGCTCGGTCAGGGAGAGGGGAGGCAGGGTGATCTGGGTATCCACGTTCCCCTCCTTCGCATCGAGATTGATGTAGTTGCTCGCGTACGTGGCGGAAACGAACTCCACCTCTGGGATGCTGGCAGGAGTGTCGCCCGGATTGGAGTGCCCCAGTTGGGTACCCGAGAGCGTCCCGAAATCCGAAAGGGCGAGGTAGTACGCCCAGCTCGAGGCGGAGCAGTAGGGGCAGGCGATCGAACCCACGTAGAAGAAGACGGGCTGGCCGTTGGAGGACCAGACCGCGTTGCGGGGAGACTCGCTCAGCCAGCCCCCGGGCTCGGAGTACGTGAAGGTGGAGAGGTTGGGGATCCCGAGCCCATACCCCGCGAGCGCGAGGCCCCCGGAGAGGACGAGCCCCAGCACGAGCCCGAGGGCGACGGGCTTCTTCCACACCTCCGGGAGGCGGGAGGTCCCCAGCACAGACCCGACGGTCATGAGGAGGGCACCGGCGATGAGCACGAGCAGCACGTCAGGGAAGGCGGGCGTGAGGACCCCGACGTAGGAGACGAGATAGGCCATCAGGAACCAGACGGCCCCGAGGACCACGACCCCCAGCCCCCCGGGGACGAGGAACTTGCGGAGCGTTTCCTTCGCGGTCGGGGCCCCGGTCCCGCCCTTCTTCTTGGCCGAGGGGCCCCGCGAGGACTTCCTCGAATAGTAGAGGGTCTTGAGGGCGCGTCCCGAATCCTCCACTCCGTCGGGTGGGGAGAAATGGACCTTGGCGTCGTGGGAGATCTCCTCCCATCCCATTCCCTTCGAGCGTAGTCGCTCGACCCTCTCCCAGTCCACCATGCTCGGAACGAGACGACCCACGGCTATCTATCTTTCGGAGACAGCAGTTTCCATCCGTTCGCCCGGTCGGGCCATGTATTCTGCCAACCTCCCCTTGTCAAAAGGGGTGGTTCCTCCCGTGCTCTTCGTTCCCGAGGGTGGCCAGATCCTTTCGGTGGGTGCCGGGGCCGCTGGCGGGCCGAAAGATCGGGTTCAGGGAGGGGCGCTGTCCGCGGTGCTGATCCGGGAACCTTTCCAGCCGAAGAAGTGGACGTAGAGGTAGCTGTTGACCGCGAGGGCCGCGGCGTACCCCACGAAGGGAATGGCCACGGCCACGTCGGCGAGGGAGTACCCGGCGACCGCGGTGGCGGCGCTCGAAGCCCCCACCCTGGCCGCCTGGTTGGTGCCCGCCCCCTCGGCCCGGTCCTGGGGAGGTAGGTTCGAGACCAACGCGGAGGATTGCGCGGGGAGCGCTGCCACACGGAACGAGGGGAGCGCCATGTAGGCGATCAAGGCCGGGACCAGGGTGAGAAAGGGGATCGAGACCGCCAGGAGGGCGGCGACGATCCGCGTGCCCACGATCGCCTGGACAAATCCCCACCTCCGGTCGAGATAGGGGGCAAAGAGGACCGACACGGTCCCCGCGGCCCCTGCGATACCCGAGTAGACGGACATCTGCGGCCGAGCGATCCCGAAGACCAGGATGAAGTAGGGGATGAGGAAGGGGGTGAGCAGTCCCTGGGAGAAGCCGTTCAAGATCCCGGTGTAGGTGAACTTCCGGATGACCTCCTGGCTCTTCTTCGAGGGGGATTTCCCCTGGACCACCCGGCGGATGCGGATGGGAAGGGCCAGAAACAGCGCGGCCAGCGCCAGCACGAACGCGAGCAGGAAGACCTCCGTCAAGGTGCCCGTTCCCGCCGCCAGGGTCCCGACCGCCGCCGAGGCGCCCGTGAGGAAGGTGAAGTAGCTGAACCAGCGGGTCCGGTCCCTCCGGGGCGTGAGGTCGGCCAGGATGGCGGTCTGCATCGGCATCACCATACCGCCGACACCGCCTCCCGCCAGGGAACCGGTGGCGCTGAACCCGCCGAGCACACTGGCCAGCGCCACCAGGGCAAGGTTCGGGCGGAAGAGCAGCAGGAGACAGGCCATGGGAAGCAGGGCCAGGGCGATGAGATAGGTGGCCCGCAGGTTGACCCGGGTCCCCGTGCGGCCGAAGAGGTAGGTGAGGATGGCGGTCGATAGCGAGCCCCCGACGTAGAGCAAGCCCAGGAGGAAGTAGTCGGCGTGGAGATCCGTCAGCACGAGGTAGGGGAAAGCCACGTTCACCAGGCCGGCGGCAAAGCCCCGGGCTACGCGGCTTCCCAGAAGGAGGAACAGTCCGTTCGAATCCTTACCCTCCGAGGGATTACTGGGTTCTTCCGGGGGGGAGCTCTTGGATTCGTCACTCATATTTTCCTAGTTGGTCCCCACCCTGAGAGGCACGGTAACGGTCCTCCCTTATCTCCTCTCCGAGCCATTCGTAGGGGCTCAGGACCGACCCTCTGCACCGAGCGGCCACGGATCGGCTGGCCTTGGGTCCGCCCCCGGGAGACAACTTCCGGACGTTTCGTCCTTGAGGAGGGCCGCCCCGGCGGGATGGGACCGGCGATCCGCAGGCGCCCGATGACTTCCACCAAAGGTTGCGAGGGGCCGGGTCCTTCCAACCCGGTCCCCGCGGGAAGAGGTTGTCTGGGTCTCGTTCCGGTCTACTCTTGGTGCTCCTGGGCTTGGGGCGCTGTGGACCCCGAGGTGTCGGAGGAGGTGGTTGGGTCCGTCTTCGACGACCCGGAGGCTCCCTTCTTCCGGTTCCGGAGGAGGTAGACCAGCAGGGCGATCGCGATCAGGGCCAGGACCGTTGCGGTCAGGACCAGTTGGGCGATCTCGTAGCCGCTCGGACCCGCGGCGGGAGCCTTGGGCGGGATCGTGGTGACCTGGGCGACCGTGGAGGCAGAGCTGTGTCCCTGGGCGTCCGAGACCTGGACGGAGACGCTGTAGGTGGCCCCGTGTTCCAAGGTCAGGTTCAGCTGGGAGCCCGTGGCCCCGGCGATGGCCGAGCCGTTCAGGAACCAGATGTACGAGTAGGGCCCGAAGCCGCCCCGGACGCTCGCGGTGAAGAGCACCGCGGTGCCGGCTTTGACCGAGGTGGATCCTGTCGAGATCTCCACGCTGAGGGGGGACGCCACGGTCACCGTCACGGAGTTCGAGGCCGCCGAAAGGCCCCGGGCATCCGTCACGTTGACGCTGACGGTGTAGCTCCCTGCGGTCGTCGGCGAGCAGGTCAGGGTGAGGGCATTCGCCGAGACGCAGCCCGCGGGGAGCCCGTTCCAGGCGAAGGAGTAGGGGAGCACGCCGCCCTTCTCGCTGACCGAGAAGGTGAGGGTCCCGCCGACCTCGACCTGGGAGACGCTTGCCACCAGTTGGGGGACCGTGAGGGCCGGGATCGCCTGGACGGTCACATCCAGTGTCGTGGAGACGGTGGCGCCCGCCCCGTCGGTCACGTTCAGGACCACGACGTAGGGGCCGGCCGCGGTGTAGACGTGGCTCACGGCGACTCCGGTCCCGGTGGAACCGTCCCCGAAGCTCCAGTGGTAGAGGAGCGGGGTCGTCCCGCCCTGGACCGAGGAGGTGAACTCGATGGCCGCTCCAAGGTCGACGGTGGTCGGGGAGGCGGCGGCCGAGAGCACGAGGTCCGGGGCGACCGTCAGGACGAGGGGCGAGGAGCTCGCCGAGAACCCGTTCGAGTCCTGGATCGTCAGGACCACCGAGTAGGTGCCTGGGGTCGAGGGAGCGCACACGATCGAGAGGGCGGAGCTGCTCGTGCAGCCCGGGGGCAGTCCCGTCCAGCGGAAGACAGGAGAGCCGCTGCCGGGGGACACCGTCCCGCTCAGGGTGAGCGTCATACCGACGTCCAGGTCGTTCAGGGTGGCATTGAGGGCCGAGACCGAGGGGTCGCTGGAGACCGCGACCGAGGTGACGGCGCTGG
>JAKAYL010000058.1 GCA_021809545.1 Thermoplasmata archaeon | reverse complement strand
ACCCCCTTGACGTGGGCCGACCAACTGGCCAGCTCACCCCAGAGCCCCGTCGTGCCTCCACCGGCGTCGATGACGATGACGCTCCCTTCCACCGAGCGATCGATGGACTCGACCGGCTTCGCCCAGTCCCCGTCCAGCGTGCGCACGGTGATGGCCGGGCCGACCGCCTTGAGGTGGTAATCCTTGAGCCGGGGGAGGATGCCGTGCATGGCTCCCTTGCGCTGGAGCGCGTCCGTGACGTTGGGGGAGGAGACCTTGAGGAAGGCCTCCCGGAGCTCCTTCTCTCCGTACCGATGGTAGAGCTCGGACTGGCGCCCGATCCCCGTCTCGAGGGCTTCCTTGATGTCCTTGGTCGCCTCCGTGATGTTCGCGGACTTTGTGATGGCTCCGCCGATAATGACGACCCGGGCTCCCGCCTGGACGGCTTTGCCGGCGGTTTCCGAGTTGAGACCCCCGGCGACGGCGACCGGGATGGGCGACTTCGCCGCGAGGATCTTGAGTTCCTCAAAGGGATCTTTGCCCTGCATCTGCTGGTCGATCCCCACGTGCAGGCAGACCATCGCAGCCCCGAGCTTGGCCACGGTCGCGCTCCGGGTCGCCTTGTCCTCGACACCGAGAAGGTCCACCATGATCTCCACACCGTACTTCTCGCCCGCGCGGACGGCATCGGCGATGGTCCCGTCGTCACTGGCCCCGAGCACGGTCACGATGTCGGCGCCCGCCTTGGCGGCGATCTCGACCTCGAAGGCCCCGGTGTCCATCACCTTCATGTCGGCGATGATGCGGTGATCCTTGAAACTGCGTTTGAGCTCCCGGACGGCCTCGAGCCCCTCGCTCTTGATGAGCGGGGTTCCCGCCTCTACCCAGTCAGCTCCGCCCGCCACGGCCTCCTTCGCGGCCTGCACGGCCCGGGTCAGGTTCTCGAAATCCAAGGCGACTTGGAGGACGGGTCTATTGCTCGCCATGCTGTTTCTCCGTCAGGCCAAACCGGTGGTTGGGGCTCCGCATACACCACAGAAGGCATCGTCCAGCGATATAGGTTTCTGGCAGCGAGGGCAGGTGGGTTCGGCGAGAGGTTTTCCGCACCCCCGGCAGAACTTGTTCGTGGTCGGATTCTCCCGTGCGCAGCGCGGGCAGCGGACCGAGGTGGGCCGGGCCCGTCCTGTGTCGGCCTCCATCTCGACGTCCTTTTCTGCGGCCGGTGCGGAGGACCGAACCGCGGAGGGAAGGGGCTGCTCGGGAGGAGTCTCCACGGTGGTGGCGGGAGAGAGGGTGATCGTCTCCACGGCCTGGGACTTCATGAGCCTCCGACCCCGCATGGCGAGGCGGAGGGCCTCGGTGTAGTCCCCGTTCGAGTAGGTCTTCGTGGCCGCCCCCAGGAGCTTCCGCGCCTCAAGATTGGAACCTTCTTCGGTCCCCTTGAGCGCCTCCTCCAGGAGATTGATCTCGAACCGGGACTCGAGCTGGTTCTTCGGAACGTTCTTCCGCAGTTCCGGGATGGAAGGCGACGCCGCGGGGTCCGCATCCTGCTTCCCTGCCATGGGAGCAGGTACCGTCTCCCGCACTTCACTCTTGGCCCCACCCTTGGACTCCCGGGCGATGTCGCGGAGGAGGATCTCCTCTCGGTCCGCCGGGCGGGAGGAGGCGGGGACCCGAACTCGGGGGAGGGTTGAGGCCGAGGTAGAAGTGACCGCCCCGAGGGCGGTCCTTGCCTCCTTGGCCAAGGAGAGGGCCCGCTGGTAGTCGCCGACCTTCTCCCGCTTCTTCGCATCGTTGAGGAGCGAGCGGGCCACGGTGACATCCGTCCCCTTCTCTTCGGCCCTCCGAAGGATGGCGGTGGTGGTCAGGATCTGGTTGTGGGCGGCATCCTCCGCGAAGTCCGGCTGTCCCTCGCGCAGTTCCTCCAGGAGCCGTTTCCGCCGGTGGCTCAGGGCTCTCATCAACCAAATGACGACGAGGACCATCCCGATCGTGAAGAACACGATGGCGACGATCAAGTTCTCGCTCAGCCCTGCCAACGATCCACCTGCCTTCCAACGTATGGGACAGAATCTATATCTATCTTCCGAGCGGGGAACGTTCTCGTTCCCCGATGGCCTCGGATAGGGACTTGGCGATGTCCTCCAGAAGACCGTCGGAGGAACCTCCCCCTTCGCGGGCGATACAGCTCAGATTCTGTTCGACAAATGACAAGGGCATGTCGAAGAGCGCCTCCAGGGTCTCGGGAGACAGGGACGTCGATAGGGTCCCGTGATGCAGAAGGGTCTTGGAGGTGAGGTGCTGGCTGGCACCTCCCAGGGCTCCCCGGGAACCGGAGAGCACGAAACCCTTGCCCGAGAAGAGGCAATAGGTGGGAAAGGAGAGAGGTGCGGGCAGCCACTCGGCGCGTACACCCCGCGATCCGAGGGCCCTCGCGACCCCCTCCCCGAGGCGGGGGTAGGCCCGCACGAAATCGCGACCGACCAGGGGGGAATCCCGGGGAAGGACGATCGACCAGAGCACGTCCCCCTCTTCGTGAAGCAGAGCGACCCCGCCCGAGAGCCGGCGGGAGACGGGGAGGCCGGCCCTTGCGGCCCGAAGGGCAGGAGGAACGGTCGCAGGCTGCGAGACCCCAAGGGAGAGCGTCCGCTCTTTCAGTCGGGATACCCGGACGCAGGGCTCTCCTAGGTGGAGGGCCGCTTCGTCTCCGGCCACGGCGGCCTCCAAGGAGGCCCGGGGATCGATCTCCATCCGCATGTGTCGGAACGCAGACGATGCCTCATTAAATAGTGGTGGCGGTCTTGCCTGACGTGCGTCTTCCGGTGCGGTGTGTGACGAAGGGCCAGGCCTCGGGCCGGATCGCCAAGAGCAGCGTTCCGCTGTCCTTTCTGGGCGAGTTGAATCCTGACACTGGCCGCGTGGACAATGCGCAGAGCGAGCTGAATGGCCGGGTGATCTCCGGTCTCCTCCTCACGTTCCCCGAAGCCCGTGGGAGCACGGTCGGACCCTACGTCCTCTATGGGGCAAGGAAGCACGGAGTTGGTCCGGCGGGGATAATCGTCCGTACCGCGGACGCCATCGTGGCGAGCGCCGCCGTCCTCGCGGGGATTCCCTGTGTGGCGGGGGCCGACATGGAGTGGCTCGCAGAAGGGGACGCGGTGACGGTCAACGCGACCGAGGGCTACTTGGACCTCCCGGAAGTGGAAGAGACCCAGGTCGTGACCTCGATCCTGCAGAGGCCCGACGGGACCATCCTCGTACTGAAGCGCTCGGGCAAGGTTGGCACCTTCCCGGGGCGATGGGCCGGGGTCAGCGGATACCTTGAGCCCGGCCGAACCCCTCTGGAACAAGCGCACATCGAGATCGAGGAGGAGACGAGACTTCCCGCCGAGAAGGTGACGTTGGTCCGAGAAGGGACCACGGTTCCCGCGAGGGTGGGCAGCGTCCTGTACATCGTCCATCCCTTCCTCTTCCGCACCGACGAGACCCCAGTGCAATTGGACTGGGAACACACGGAGTCCCAATGGCTCCCTTCGGCGGCCCTCCGCGGGATGGAGTGCGTTCCCGGTCTCGACCGGGTCCTGGATTCCCTCGGACTGGGAGGCCGGAAGCCGGTCCCGCCCTCCCCCCACTGAGCCCCCCCGGGGCATCGGCTGCTCCTCGGTGAGTTCCGGAGGTTTTATTTCTTAAACGGCCCTGGTGCGGCCGGTTGGAGATGTCGATCTACTGTGTAGCCTGCGGGGCCCAGAATCCGGACGAAGCACGCTTCTGTTTCAAGTGCGGGCGACCCGTGGGCGGACAGGGTCAACCCGCGCCCCCGCCCCCCCCTCCTTCCTCCGGCGGAGGAGGAGCGCCCGCCCCGACCCGGGACCTCGTGTGCAACTCCTGTGGTGCGCCCTTGAAACCGATGGCCGGAGAGACCGTCGTGACCTGTGAGTACTGTGGCAGCTCCACCGCCCTTTCGGGAGACGGCTGGAAGGCGGTCAAGACCCACACGATGCTGGTTCCCAAGGTCTTCGATGAGAAGGAGGCCCTTGAGGTCTGCCGATCCTGGATGGACCAGGGAATGCTCCATCACCATCTTTACGAGGATAGCAAGTTGGTCGAGGGGAAGCTCTCGATGGTCCCCTATTGGATCGTCCCTGCCTCCGCGATCACGCATTACACCTACGAGGACATGGTGGTGGAAGGGGCCAAGGTAGGGGGGACGATCGCTGCAGCCGCTCTGGTGGGCGGACTGCTCGGAGGCGGTGGACGGGGGGGTGGCGGCCTAGTGGTCGCCCCGCTCTTCATCGGGGGCGGGATGGGCGGTGGCAGCCGCCGGGCGGCGGAGATCTCAGCCCAGTACGAGTACCCCGTGGTGGCTGTCCAGGGGCTCCAGAGCTACCAGCCCAAGGACTACCAGTTCGACCTCGTTTCCCGGCAGCCGTTCGACAAGCGGAAGATCCCTTCCGGCTACCCCCTTCTCAACGGGGACATCACGGAGGACGCGGCGACGTACATGGCGAAGAACTACATCACCTCGGTTCAGGCCGACAAGGCCCACAAGGAGCACCGGATGGTCCAGAGCCTCTCGACGGACGTGCAGGTGCAGGAAGGGGAGCTCATGCATGCCCCCATCTGGTACTTCACCTTCGAACGGAAGGGGGCCAAGTCGATCCTCCTCGTCGACGGGAACCGGATGCAGATCCTGAACTCCGTGCACTGAACCGCGGCGGAGGGGGGCAGTGCCCCCGATGTTCCTACCAGAGGAAGTGGAGGAACCCGTTGAGAAGGCCGTGGAAGGTCAGGTGGTAGTAGGTGTACAGGATGAAGCCGAGGAGGACGATGATGACGAGACTCGTGAGGGAACTGAATCCTCCCAGGCGGGAGAAGTGGAACCCCCGCTTGAAGAGGTGACGGAAGCCCGGCGTTCCCTCTTTGCGGACCGGGTAGGACTCTGCCATCGACATGGTGTCATACAATTGTCTGACGCGGTTTAAAAGAGTTTGGTCTCCAGTGGAAACGCCTATTCGCCACCGGGGCCGGGTCTAGTTCTGGGTGATGATCAGGGTGAGGGTATCGACCTGGATCGCCGCGTAGCTCCGGGTGGCGGTGTTCCGGAATTCCTGGTAGAGGTCGAGGACGATCGTGGCCGAGCCTCCCGGGTTGCCGAGGGTGGTCCGGATCCAAGGACCGTAGGTGTTCCCGTTGGTTAGGCTGCGCAACGATGTGGCGAGCGGGGGGGCGCTCGTGCTGGTCAGCGTCAGCTGGCTCGTGAGGCAACCCCGGCCGACCGGCGAAACGCAGACCCGAACCGTGCCCATGTTGCTCGTCCAGGAATTGGAGACCAGCGAGAGCCCGGAGTCGATGTTGTTCACGGCGGTGAAGTAGATCCCCGGATTGTTGAAGGTCAAGGTCTGGCCGCGGCAGGCCAGCGGAAGGGAGATGGCGAGGAGTCCCACCGTCCCGGCCGCATTGACGGTGCCGGCTACCGCGACCGTGGCACGGACCCTGCCGCACTTGACAGCAAGGTTGTAAGATAGGCCGGTGAGAGGAGCGGGCGCCGCATGGTTCGTTCCGTTGGTATTCCCGGTGTGGGAGTCGACGACGTCGGCATACGAGGGAAGGGGGAGGACCAGGAGCACGAACAGGGATGCCACCAGCAGATGGATCAGGAACCGCTTCCGAGGCCTCATCCGATAGGTAGAAGGGAGGGCCCGGTACATTAACCTGTCTCCCCTCGGCAAAGGGGCGGAGGGCTCTCCTCGAACGGCCCTTCCCCTTCGTCCCTCGACGATCGAAAAGCGGGGGCGGGGGTCCCTACAGCTCGAGCACCATGAGGTCCTCGTCGAAGTAGCGATCGCCCCGTTTCACGGACTTCGGAAGGGTCCCGACGTACCGGAATCCCATCTTCCGGTAGAGCTTCTTCGCCGGCTCGTTGGTGGAGAACACGGTGAGTTCCACGACCTCGAAGCGGCCCCGGCACCGCTCCAGCACGTGCCGCATCAACTGGGTCCCGACCCCCTTCCCCCGGAAGTCCTTGTGGAGGGCGATCCCCAGGACGCCAACGTGGGCCTGGTCGTGGTGGGGTTGCTTCTGCGCGACCTGGGCCAGGCCGACGACCCGGCCGTTCTCCTCTGCGACCGAGGCGAGTTGCATCCCCGTGAGCGTCTGGGCGTAGAGGCGACCGAACCACTCGCTCTCTTCCGCCAGCGTGGGCTTCTCGGCGAAGAGCGTCAGGCCCAGGGCCGGGTTCCCGGGGAGTTCGTCGTAGTAAGAGAAGTAATTTCCCACGATGTCCGAGAAGTCGTCCCACTCGAGATCCCGGACCTTCATGTCCCTTACTAGAGTCCTCGTGATAAAATCGCTTTCCTGACCCCCCTCCGCAACCCTTTTTTTCCGGGTCTCTTGAAAAAATCCGGGCCAACCTAGATATTGGGGTGAGGGACTCTTCCTGGGGAATGCGACCTCCCCGACCCCCCACACCCCCTCGGCCTCTGCCGGGGCTCCCCGCACCCCCTTCCCGCGGCCGGTCCAGCTTAGCCCGCTCGGAAAAGGAAGATATATATACTGATTAGTGGTTAAAACTCTGCCCTCCACCCAAGGTCATGCAAGGAATCTCCGGCTCTCTACCGACCGCGCACCCCGCCGAGAGCGAACGCTCTGCGGGCGAGTCCGGACGTGTGGTGAGCCTCATCGGTAGGACCCCCCTTGTTCGTCTCTTCGAACGCTCGGGTATCCTCCCTCCCGGGGTGGAGATCTGGGCCAAGGCCGAGTTCCTGAACCCCGGGGGCTCAGTCAAGGACAGGACCGCCCTCTCCATCGTCCGGGAGGCGTTCCGCACGGGAAAGCTGTCCTCCGGACGGATCCTCCTCGACGCTTCCAGCGGGAACACCGGGATCGCCTACGCGATGCTGGGGGCCTCCCTCGGATTCTCCGTGGAGATCGTGCTCCCCAAGAACGCGAGCGCCGAGCGGATCTCCCGCCTCCGGGCGCACGGTGCCACCCTCACGTTCTCGAGCCCCCTCGAGAGCACCGACGGGGCCCAGCGGATCGCCAAGGAGAAGGCCCGGGCGGAGCCGGAGAAGTACTACTATCCCGATCAGTACAACAACCCCTTCAACCCCGAGGCGCATTACACGACCACGGGTCCCGAGATCTACGCCCAGAGCCGGGGAAAGGTCACGCACTTCATTGCCGGCGTGGGAACGGGTGGGACCATCACCGGGACCGGCCGGTACCTGAAGGAGCGGGGAAAGGTCGAGGTCGTCGGTGTCGTCCCCGACGCTCCCCTTCACGGGATCGAAGGGCTGAAGCACCTCCCGACGAGCCTCCGCCCGGGGGTCCTCGACGATTCGGTCATCGATCGTTGGATCGAGGTCTCGACCGAGGATGCGCGGGCCGTGGTGCGTCAAGTGGCCCAGACCGAGGGGCTCTTCATCGGCACCTCCTCGGGAGCCGCCCTCCACGCCTCCTTCCAGCTCGCCTCCGAGCTCTCGGAGGGGTTCCTCGTCACGGTCCTTCCCGACGGGGGCGAACGCTATCTGAAGGAGAGCCAATGGGACCCCCAGCCATGACGACCTTCATCTCGGAGCTCGTGCTCCCGGAAGCGGAAGAGCTCCTCCTGCGGAAGCACGGAGAGGAGACCTACCCGGAGGAGGCCTGCGGCTTCCTCATCGGTCCCGCCCCGTCCTCCGGCACCTCCCCCAGGCGGGTGGAGCAGATCGTGCGCGCGGAGAACGAGAAGCGGGAAGAGCGGACCCACCGCTTCCTGGTCAACCCGGCCCAGTTCCGACGGCTCGAGCAGGAGTGCGAAGCCCAAGGGAAGAGCATCCTCGGGATCTACCATTCCCACCCTGACCACCCTGCCGAGCCCAGCACCTTCGATCTGGAGCATGCGTGGCCCTGGTACGCCTACGTCCTTGTCGGCGTCGAGCGGGGCACCGCCGTCCGGGTCAATGCCTTCGAGCTCGATCCCGAAGGGGCGGGTTGGCAGCCCCGGCCCATCCGCCGTCCTCCTTCCTCTCCACACAACGGGGGAACACACGAATGAGCGTAGAAGTGATGGTGCCGACGGCACTGCGGGGATTCACCGAGGGACGCGCCTCGGTCGCGACGGATGGAACGACGGTAGGGGAGGTCTTGCACAACCTGACCACCCGGTACAGCAGCCTGCGGGCGCACCTGTACGACAAGGACGGGAAGCTCCGCAACTTCGTCGGGATCTTCCTCAACAACGACGACGTGCGCGAGCTCCAGCGGGACGCCACGCCGGTCAAGGACGGGGACGTCCTCCTCCTCATCCCGGCCATCGCGGGCGGTAGCCCCGGGGCGGTCGCCTATCCCTCGCTCTCCAAGCTCCGCAGCACGGAGCGGGAGCTCAGCCACGAGCAGATGCGCCGCTACAGCCGGCACCTCATCCTGCCCGAGGTGGGACTGAGCGGCCAGCGCAAGCTTCTCGACTCGAGCGTGCTCCTCGTCGGGGCCGGCGGGCTCGGGGCGCCCCTCGCCCTCTATCTCGGGGCGGCCGGGGTGGGCAAGATCGGCCTCGTGGATTTCGATGTCGTGGAGCCGAGCAACCTCCAGCGCCAGGTCCTCTTCAGCACCTCCGACGTGGGCAAGTCCAAGCTCGACGGGGCCGAGGCCCGCCTTCGCTCCCTCAACCCGGATATCGAGGTCGTCAAGCACAACCTCCGGCTCGAAGCCTCGAACGCGCTCTCCATCATCGGGGACTACGACGTCGTGGTCGACGGGACGGACAACTTCCCCACCCGTTACCTCGTGAACGACGCCGCGATCCAGAGCAAGGTTCCGAGCGTCTACGGCTCCATCTACCGCTTCGAAGGGCAGGTGAGCCTCTTCGGTTACAAGGGGGGCCCCTGTTACCGGTGCATCTATCCGGAGCCTCCGCCGCCGGGGCTTGTTCCCTCCTGTGCGGAGGGAGGGGTCCTCGGGGTGCTCCCGGGGATCGTCGGCTCCCTCCAGGCGCTCGAGGCGATCAAGGTCCTGCTCGGGAAAGGGGACACCCTCTCCGGTCGCCTGCTCCTCTTCGACGCACTGGGGCTCAAGTTCCGCGAGCTCAAGGTCCGGCGGAACAAGGAATGTCCGGTCTGCGGCGACTCCCCGACCCAGAAGGGGCTCATCGACTATCAGGAGTTCTGCGGGCTTCGCGAGATCCCCGAGGACGCGGAGCACGAGATCGAGGTCGAGGAGCTCAAGCAGCGCCTCGAGGGCCCGAATCCGCCCGTCCTGCTCGACGTCCGGGAGCCCATGGAGTACGAGATCGTGAAGATCCCCGGGGCGAAGCTCATCCCCCTGATGAAGCTCCCCGACCGGGTCCACGAGCTTTCCGGTGCCGGCGAGATCGTCGTCTATTGTCACTCCGGGGGACGCAGTGCGACCGCCACCCGCTTCCTCCTCGAGATGGGCTTCCAGAAGGTCAAGAACCTACGGGGCGGCGTCGATGCCTGGGCCACCCGGGTTGACCCTCGGCTCCCCACGTATTGAGTCGCACGACCCCCCTCGCCTGGGGCTCCGGGCCGGGAATTAGGCCCGGGGACCCCCCTCC
>JAKAYL010000057.1 GCA_021809545.1 Thermoplasmata archaeon | reverse complement strand
CGGAGCGCCTCATGGTAGAGGAGGTCCCTGCCGGGAACATCGCCGCCATCATCGGACTCTCTGACGCCCAGGTCGGGACGACCATCTCGACGACCCAGGACATGGTCGAGTTCGAAGAGATCCGCCACGTGTCCGAGCCCGTGGTGACGGTCGCCATCGAGCCGAAGAAGATGGGCGACCTCCCGAAGCTCATCGAGGTCATGCGGAAGGTGGGCAAAGAAGATGCCTCCCTCAAGGTGGAGATCAACAACGAGACCGGGGAGCACCTGCTCTCGGGCATGGGGGAACTCCACCTCGAGATCACCCAGTACCGGATCACGAACGATTACCACGTCGATATCACCTCCTCGAAGCCCATTGTCGTCTACCGGGAGACCGTTTCCGGGAAGAGCACCCAGGCCTTCGAAGGCAAGTCACCCAACAAGCACAACCGGTTCTACATCGAGATCGAGCCGCTCCCCGATGCCGTCATCCAAGGGATCAAGGACGGCGATATCAAGCAAGGCAAATCCTTCAAGGACATCAAGACGGTCGTGGCCAAGCTCGTCGAGCTCGGAATCGACCGGGACGAGGCCAAGGGGATCACCGCGGTCGAGGGGACCAACATCCTTTTCGACGACACGAAGGGTATCCAGAACCTCTTCGAGACCATGGATCTCGTCATCGACGCCTTCAAGGAGGCGATGTCGAAAGGACCTCTCGCCGGAGAGAAGTGCTACGGGCTCAAGGTCCGGCTCGTGGACGCAAAGCTCCACGAGGATTCCATCCACCGGGGTCCGGGACAGACCATCCCCGCCGTGCGCTCGGCCATCTACGGGGCCATGTGCCTTGCCGGACGGACGCTCCTCGAACCGCTCTCAAAGGTCACCGTCAACGTTCCCCAGGAAGTCCTTTCCGGAGCGACACGGGAACTCCAGCGCCGGCGTGGGGAGATCCTCGACATGACACAAGTCGGAGACCTCAACACGGTCATCGCCAAGGTCCCCGTCGCCGAGCTCTTCGGGTTCGCGAGCGATCTCCGGTCGGCAACGGCCGGAAAGGTGCTCTGGTCCACGGAGAACATGGGCGTCGCCCGCATCCCGGGCGATCTGCAAACGCAGGTCGTGAGCGAAGTGCGCCAACGCCGCGGGCTCAAACCCGAGCCGTACGACGCTGCGTACTACGCAGGGTAGCGGAGGACGGGCTTCGCCGGCCCGCCCGGCCGCGGAGTCGGTGGCTCTGCGAGCCATGGTCCGACGACACCATTTATATCCCATGCGACATACCGGGGAAAAGCGGCGGTGATGGCGTGTCCTACAGGCTCCACTATTCCGAGGTAGAATCCACCCAGAAGGTAGCCATCGCGCTGGCGAAGGAGGGCGCCATTTCGGGCCTTGCGGTCGTGAGCGCCACCCAAGTGAGCGGCTTGGGCCGGGGAGGACACAGCTGGTTTTCCCCACCCGGGGGGCTCTACCTTTCCGTGGTGTTGCACCCCGATCCCATGGGACTCCACCTGCTCTCCCTGGCCGCGGGGCTCGAGATCCTCTCCGAGATCGCGGAGTACACCGGTGCAGACCTGAAGCTCAAGTGGCCGAACGACGTCGTCGTCGAGTCCGATTCGCCGAGCGGATACCGCAAGCTCTGCGGGGTGCTGACCGACGTGGTGAACCCGGCGGGCATCCTACCCGTCGCGGTGGTCGGTATCGGGCTCAACGTGAAACGCGCTCATTTCCCTCCCGAGTTTGCCGACCGGGCCGTCTTCCTCGAGGAACTCGCGACCCGGGAGGTCTCCCCCGAACTGCTGGAAGACCCGGTCTTCGGCGCCGTCGTCCGGGCTGCCGAACGGGTCTCCTCCGCCGATGAGCGAGCAGAGATCGGGCAGGAGCTCAACCAAGTGCTCTGGGGCGTGGGGCGCCGGGTCTCGATCGACGGGGTCCCGGGCGTGCTCCGCGGCGTCGGCCCGGCCGGGGAGGCGATCCTTACGACCGACAACGGACAGGAATCCTTCTGGACAGGGGAGCTCTCGACCCCCCGGCCGTAGCCCGTCCTGACCTATCACGATCATGACCGATGCGAACAAGGTACTGGAGGAGAAGCGGAAGCGATCGCTCGAGGGCGGGGGCGCCGAGCGCCTGGAGAAGCTCCGCAAAGAAGGAAAGCTCACCGCAAGGGAGCGGATGGAGGCTCTCTTCGACCCCGGGACGTTCTGCGAGATCGATGCCTTGGTGACCCACCAGGTGGACCGGTTCGGCATGGCCGACCGGAAGATCCCCGGGGACGGGGTCGTGACCGGATGGGGCACGATCGATGGCCGCCGGGTCGTGGCCTTCGCCCAAGATCCCACCGTTTTCGGCGGGGCCCTGGGAGAGGCCCACGCGGCGAAGATCTCGAAGGTCATGGACCTCGCCGGCCAATCGGGGATCCCCGTGGTCGGTCTGAACGACTCCGGAGGAGCGCGCATCCAGGAGGGCGTGGCTTCGCTGGGAGGTTATGGAGAGGTCTTCCACCGGAACGTCCGTTGCTCGGGGGTCATCCCCCAGATCTCGGTCATCCTCGGGGCCTGCGCCGGCGGCGCGGTCTATTCGCCCGCCATGACGGACTTCATCATCATGGTCCAAGGCTCCAGCCACATGTTCATCACGGGGCCCGATGTGATCCGGGCCGTCACGGGAGAAGAGGTGACCTTCGAGTCCCTCGGAGGGGCATCTACCCACTCCACGATGAGCGGAGTGGCCCACCTGACCGCTCCGGGAGAGCGGGAGTCCCTGCAGCTCGTCCACCGGGTGCTCTCCTACCTTCCCTCGAACAACGTGGAGGACCCACCGCGCCAGGAGGCGGTGCCGCCCGCCCCCAAGGCAGGGGAGGAGCTTGCGAACCTGGTGCCCGCCGAAGCGAACGCCCCTTACGACATGCGAGAGATCATCTCCCGAATAGTCGACCCGGGCAGCACGCTCGAGATCTTCCCGGGCTGGGCCGAGAACATCCTCACTCTCTTCGCCCGCCTGGATGGCCAACCCGTCGGTGTCGTGGCGAACCAGCCCAAGATGTTGGCCGGGACGCTGGACATCTCGGCCTCCGAGAAGGCCGCTCGGTTCGTCCGCACGTGCGACGCCTTCAACGTTCCCCTCCTGACCCTCGTGGACGTGCCGGGCTTCCTCCCGGGTACCCATCAGGAGTACGGGGGGATCATCAAGCACGGGGCGAAGCTCCTCTACGCTTACTCGGAGGCGACGGTCCCGAAGCTCACGGTCATCACCCGGAAGGCCTATGGCGGGGCCTACGTGGTCATGTGCTCCAAGCACATCGGAGGGGACTTCAACATCGCCTGGCCCCGGGCGGAGATTGCCGTCATGGGGGCGAGCGGAGTCGTCAACATCCTCTTCCGTCGAGAGATCCAGGAGGCGCCCCCGAAGGATCAGGAGAAGGTCCGCGCGGAACTCATGGACACTTACTCGAAGGAGTACCTCTCCCCCTACATGGCCGCGGAGCGGGGCTTCCTCGACGATGTGGTCACCCCCGCCGAGACCCGCGGCAAGCTGATCAGCGCCCTTGCGCTCCTCCGCACCAAGCGGGAGGAGCGGCCGGCCCGCAAGCACGGGAACATCCCGCTTTGATCCCCTGGGAGCACCGATGGTAGGGATCACAGAAACGGTACTGCGGGACGGTCACCAATCGCTCATCGCGACCCGGATGCGGACCCGCCACATGCTGCCCATCCTCGACCGGATGGACCAGATGGGCTACCGGTCCCTCGAGGTCTGGGGCGGGGCCACGTTCGATGTCTGCTACCGGTTCCTCAACGAGGATCCCTGGGAGCGCCTCCGGAGCCTCAAGCGGGTCGCCCAGAAGACCCCGCTCCAGATGCTCCTGCGGGGGCAGAACCTCGTCGGCTACCGGCATTATCCAGACGACATCGTGGAGCGGTTCTGCGCCCGGGCAGCCGCCGAGGGCGTCGACATCTTCCGGATCTTCGATGCCCTGAACGACCCCCGGAACATGGAGACCGCCATCCGGGCGGTGCGCAAGGCGGGGGGGACCGCCCAGGCAACGATCTGCTACACCGAAAGCCCGGTCCATACCCTCGACTCCTTCGTCGCCCTCGGCCAACGCCTGAAGGACTTGGGGGCGCAGGAGCTCTGCCTGAAGGACATGGGCGGGTTCATGCCTCCCGAGCCGGCGGCGCAACTGGTCCGGGCCCTCACCCGGGAGGTGGGGCTCAAGGTCGCGGTCCACACTCACTCGACCAGCGGGATGGCGCTGATGACCCTCCACCGGGTGATCGAAGCCGGCGCCTCGAGCGTCGACACGGCCATCAGCCCGTTCAGCGGAGGAACCTCCCAGCCCCCCACGGAGTCGGTCGTGGCCGCCCTTGAGGGGACGGAGTGGCGCACCGGGCTCTCCGTCTCGAACCTGTCGGAGATCGCGACCTACTTCCAGGGAGTCCTCGAGCATTACCGGCCGATGCTCGACATGAAATCCCTCCAGGTGGACCCACAAGTCCTCCTCCATCAGGTCCCGGGAGGCATGCTCTCGAACCTCTTCTCCCAGCTCAAGGAGCAGGGGGCACGGGATCGTCTGGGGGCCGTGCTCGCGGAGGTCCCTCGCGTCCGGGAGGACCTGGGATATCCGCCGCTCGTGACCCCGACGAGCCAGATCGTGGGTACGCAAGCGGTCTTCAATGTGATGGTCGGGGAACGTTACAAGGTGGTCACCGAGGAGGTCCGGAACTACGTGAAAGGACTCTACGGTCTGCCTCCCGCACCCATTTCCGATGCGCTGCGAGCCAAGGTCCTTCAAGGGGCCCCCGCCATTACCGTCCGCCCTGCCGAGTTGCTTGGACCGGAGTTCGACAAGGCCCTCTCCGAGACGGTCCGCCTGCTGCCGGGCGCCACCGAGGCCGAGGTCCTTTCCTTTGCCATCTTCCCCCAGGTCTTCAAGGACTACCTCGCCCGCCGTCAGGGAGGTATCGACGAAGAGACTCTCACCGCGGCCGCGGCGGGGATCTATCTCGCCTTCCAGCGCCCCAAACGGGCGGCCCGGGATCACCCCCCCGCAGGGCCGAGCCCCTGGGTCCAGGCAGGGAGAACTGGCCACTCGCGCCGCCGGGGGTTCTGAACATGCGTTTCGAGGTGACGATCGAGGGGAAGAAGATGGAGGTGGAGGTGGACCTCCACCCTGAACCTCGCCTGCTCGTCGACGGTCGGGAGGTCCCCGTGACCGTCGTCGATTCCGGTGGCACCCGCCTCGAACTGGAGCTCTCCGGACAGAAGTACGTCGTGGAGGGAAAGCGGACCGGTGCCGAGGAGCCAGGCCACGAGAGCTGGGTCCTCGCCATCAACGGAGAGGGCTTTCCGGTGTCCGCGGTGGTGACGGCAGGATCCGAGGGGGCCCCGGTCGCCCAGGAGAACCTGACGGGAGCTCCAGCCAGCGTGGCCGCCGCCGGTGAGGGAGTGATCGTGACCCCCCCGATGCCCGGCAAGATCCTCGAGGTGCGGGTCTCGGAAGGAGACGAGGTGAAGAAAGGCACGCCGCTCCTCATTCTCGAGGCGATGAAGATGAAGAACGAGATCACCAGCCCGGTCGACGGGATCGTCCGGGATCTCAAGGCAGCGGCCGGGAAGAACGTCAAGTCGAAGGAGGTCCTTCTCCGGATCGTGGAGCGATCAGGATGATCGCAAAACCGAGGCTCACCCTCACCAAGATCGACGAGTTCCGCTTCCAGGTACCGATCGGATCTGTTCCCGGGATGCGGACCGACGGTGTCCTGTTCTCGAGCGAGCGCCTGAGCGCCGCCGCGACCGACGACGCCTCGGTCGTCCAGTTGGCCAATGTGGCCACGCTTCCGGGGATCGTCGGGAGCGCCCTCGCAATGCCGGACATTCACTATGGGTACGGTTTCCCGGTCGGGGGGGTCGCCGCCTTCGATCTGACCGAGGGCATTGTCTCCCCGGGAGGAATCGGCTATGACATCAACTGCGGCGTCCGTCTGATCCGGACGGAACTTTCCGTCGACGAAGTCCGCCCCCGCCTTGCCGAGCTCACAAAGGAACTCTTCCGCAGTGTCCCGAGCGGGGTCGGGAGCAAGGGACGGATCTCGCTCGACCCGGCCGGTATGGAGGGGGTCCTACGGGACGGGAGGAGATGGGCGGTCGAGCACGGCTACGGCTGGGCGGAGGACGCCTCCCGGGAGGAGGAGACCGGACGGATGGAAGGGGCGGAACCGGCCAACGTCAGCCCGCATGCCAAAGAGCGAGGGCGCCGGCAGCTCGGGACCATCGGCTCGGGCAATCACTTCCTGGAGGTCCAGCAGGTCGATGCGATCCTTTCCCCGGAGGAGGCCGCACGGCTCTCCCTCAAGAAAGGCGAGGTGGTTGTCATGCTGCATACGGGTTCGCGTGGGCTGGGCCATCAGGTCGGAACCGACTACATCGCCCGGATGGACGAGCGCCTGCGCAGCAAGGGGATCTCACTCATCGACCGGCAGCTCTCCTGCGCCCCCATCGATTCGCCTGAGGGGAGGGACTACCTCTCCGCCATGGCGGCCGCCGCCAATTTTGCGTGGGCCAATCGGGAGATCATCACCCACTGGACCCGCGAGGCCTTCGCCCGGGTCTTCCGGCGAACGGCGGAAGAACTCGGCATGAAGGTGGTCTACGACATCTCCCACAACATGGCCAAGTTCGAGGAGCACTCGGTGGCGGACGTTCGTCGGAAGGTCCTGGTCCATCGGAAGGGGGCCACCCGCTCGTTCCCGGGCCATCCCGTCCTCATACCCGGGGACATGGGCACGGCGAGCTACGTGCTCTCGGGACTGGAGGGGAGCCTCGCCCTCTCCTTCGGCTCAGCATGTCACGGCGCTGGGCGTCTGCTCTCCCGAACTGCCGCCTCCAAGCGTTTCAATTATGGTGAGGTCAAGAGCCATCTCTTGTCGCAAGGGATCATCGTCGAGGCGGCCAGCCGGGACGGCGTGACCGAAGAGGCCCCCGGGGCCTACAAGAGCGTCGACGAGGTCGTCGCGGTCACAGAGGGCGGTGGCCTGGCCCGCCGGGTCGCCCGCCTGCGCCCCCTCGGAGTGGTCAAGGGGTAGTGGCCATCCTTCGGATGGCCTAGAGGCTCGGTCCCACGGTACTCGCGGATGCCGCCTCAGGAGGCGGCGGTGGGCTTGCGGAGGGGGCTGGGCCAGCTCCCCCCTCGTCCCACGGCTGGAGCTGAGCGGACGGGGGCGGGGGCCTGGGTGTCTGGTTCTTCTTCCGAGCGTGTAGCAAGACCGCCACCGCGATGACAGCGACCGCGGCAATGGCTGCGATCAGCAAGAGGTCCGTCATGGGCAAGCCCGAGCTCGAGGAGGAGGACCCGGCCTCAACCTGGAGGGAGAAGGTCCCCACCGCCGTCTTTCCTTTCGAATCCGTGACCGTCACGTTGACCGTGAAGATCCCGGAGACCGTGGGCGTGCAGTTGAAGGTGGCCGTGCTCACCGAGGAGCAGCCTGCCGGGAGTCCCGTGTAAGTGTAGGTGTAGGGGGGCGTCCCGCCTTGGGCCACGACAGAGAAAGTGGTCATCTCTCCGACCGTGATGGGGTTGGGGCTGGCCGAGAAGGCCGAAATGACGGGCGAGCCCACCGAGCTCGAGGTCACCGTGAGGACCGCGTTCGCCGAGGAGGTCTTGCTCGCAGAGTCCGTGACCGTGACCAAGACGGTGTAGGTTCCCGCCAGGGTCGGGGTGCACGTCAGGCTTGCGGCGTTCGTCGTGGTGCATCCCGGCGGGAGCTGCGTGTACGCGTAGGTGTAGGGAGCGGTGCCACCGGTGGCCGAGGCCGTGAACGTGGCCGAACTGCCGAGGGTGATGCTGGCCGGAGAGGCAGCGAGCGTGACCGTGGGCCCGCCACTGCTGGAGGGGGTCACGCTGAGCGAGGTCTGCTTCACGGCCGACTGCACCGGGCTGGAAGAATCCGTTACCGTCACTGTGACCGTGAACGGTCCGCCCGAGGTGGTCGGTGTGCAGGACAGCGCGGCGGTATCGGCCGTCGCGCATCCGGTCGGGAGACCCGAGTAGGCGTAGGTGTAGGGAGTCTTGCCTCCGCCTGCGGAGACCGTGAGGACCGTGGTGCTCCCTTGGACGACCGGGTTCACCGAGGGTGCGAAGGTCGTGATCGACAGCGGCGAGCTAACCGACGTCACCTGGAGCACCAGGGAGCTGGTTCCCGTGTGGGAGGCGGTGTCGGTGACCGTGACGACGATCGTGAAGTTCCCGGTCGCGGAGGGGGTGCACCCCAAGCTCGCGGTGCTCGTGCTCGTGCAGCCGGCGGGGAGACCGGAGTACGCATAGGTGTACGTTCCTGTCCCTCCCGAAGCCACCACGGAGAGCGTGGTGGGGGAGTTCACCGTCACCGGGTTGGCCGTGGCCGTGAACGAGGTGACCGAGATACCTGTGCTCGCAGGGCTGACGACGAGCGAGAGGCTCTTTGAGGAAGTCTTCGCATTCGCGTCCGTGGCTGTGAACGTCACGGTGAAGGTCCCCGACGTAGAGGGGCTGCAGGTCAGCGTGAGGCTGCTGGTGTTGGTGCAACCGGACGGCAATCCCGTGTAGGCGTAGGTGACGGGGGCGGTTCCACCGCTGACCGTGGCCGTCATCGTGGTCGCCGTGTTGACCGTGACGGGGTTCGGAGTGGCGGTGAAGGCGGTCACCGTAGGCCCGGGGGTCGAACCCGAGACCACTTGGACGACGACGTGCCCTACCGCGGAGAGACTGGCTGCGTCCGTCACCGTGACAGTGACGGTGAAGTTACCCAAGGCGGTCGGGGTGCAGCTCAAACTGGGGGCGCTCGTGGTACTGCAGCCCGTCGGGAGCCCGGTGTAAGCGTAGCTGTAGGGGGTGGTACCTCCAGTCGCCGATACACTGAGGTTGGTGGGGGTGTTGATCGTGACGGGGTTCGGGGAAGCCGTGAACGAAGTCACGGTGGGTCCCGACGCAGTGCTGCCGCAACTGCCCGTCGCTCCTCCGACATCGATGGTCACCACGGAGCTCGTGGCGCCATCTACGGGGTTCTTCGAGTCCAGTGCCGTGGCCTGGGCGCAGAACACTCCCGCCTGGGCGTACGAATGCGACACCGAGGTGGCGGTGGTCTGGTAGTCCCACGTTCCATCACCGAAGGCGTAGGTAATCGTGTAGGGGGAAGTGCCTCCGCTCGGAGAGGAGGTGAAGGTGATAGCGGTCCCCACGGACGGGCTGGTCGAACTGGCCGAGAGCCCCAGTGTGAACGGGGTGCTTCCGACGTTGATGAGCACGTAGGAGGACTGGGTCGAGTTCCCCTTCGAATCGTAAACCTCAACGCTGGCCGGGTACGCCCCTGCCACCGTGTAGGTGTACGAGAAAGAGGTGGAGGAGGAAGGGGTCGCGTTCCCATCACCGAAGTTGTAGTCGTAGAGCTTGTACGTCCCGCTGCCGCCCGTCGCAGCGGCAGTGAAGGTCACCGTCAGAGGGGCGGCCCCGCTGGTTGTGCTGGCGGCGAGGGTTGCGTTCAGGTCGTTCAGCGTAGGCAGGAATCCTCCCGAAGCGATGTAAGGGATCGCGGCCGCGGCCTTCGGGGTTCCCACGCCCGTGATGGGGTCCCAGCCGACGCCGGCGCTGTAACCGTTGTTCCCCGTGGTAATGTCGTGGAAGTAGGT
>JAKAYL010000013.1 GCA_021809545.1 Thermoplasmata archaeon | reverse complement strand
CGGCGGTTCCATGGGCGGTCAGACCCTCCAGTCGCAGCCACAGGACGCGTCGGTGGCCACGCAAGCGGCCCAGACGAACCTCGCCGCAGCGCAGGGCACGAGCTCCCCGGCGGCCAAGACCTTCCCCATCGTGCTTGTCCTGGTGATCGCCGTGGTCGCAGTCGTTGTGATCCTCGGTGCGGTCCTCTGGACCGGCCGGCGCCGGAAGGCCAAGGCGGCAGGAGTGGCTCAGTTCGCGGGAGCTCCCTCTCCCCAGAACGTCCCCTACCAGCCGGGCCCCACCCCGCCCGCCCAGCCCCCTGCCTACACCCCAGCCCCTCAATACCCGGGGAACCCCCCGCCTCCCCCTCCCCGGGCATAGGCAAATAGGCGAAGAACGACCGGGGCACCGGCTCCAAGCTGAGCTTTTATAGCTATCGCTATGTCCCACAGGGGCTAGAAATGTATTACATAGATGATCGTCACGATGTGGTGCGCATTCCGCCTTCCCGACTCGGCCCGAGCATGGACGGGGTCATCACCGAACTCGCCCGGGAGCAATTCGAGGGAAAGTTCGTCGGTGGTTCCAGTCTCACGGTGACGGTCATGGATGTCAACCCCGTGGGAAGTGGACGGATCATCCACGGAGATGGCGGTGTCTATCAGGATGTGGATTACCGTGCCCTCCTGTTCCGACCCGAGCTCCACGAGGTCGTGGAGGGCCAGGTCGTTGAGGTCTGCAAGTTCGGTGCCTTCGTCCGTATCGGTCCCCTGGACGGTCTGCTCCACGTGAGCCAGGTCATGGATGAGCGCGTGAACGTCGACGAGCGCAACCAGCGGCTCATCGGTGTCGAATCCAAGAAGGACATCAAGGTCGGACACAAGGTCCGGGTCCGGATCGTCTCCCTCTCCCTTTCGGAGATCTCTCCCCGCGACAGTCGCATCGGCCTGACCATGCGCCAGCCCGGACTGGGCCGGTTGGAATGGATCGCCGAGGCCCGCAAGAAGAAGGAGAAGGGCGAGTCCCGTTCCCGCGGCGGAGGCTCCGCTGTCGGCGCCACCTCCCATCCTGCTCCCGCCAAGGGGAAGGCCTGAACATGATCTCCCTCAAGGCGTGCCGTCAGTGTCACTTCATCTCCGACCAGGCGAAGTGCCCCCAGTGCTCTGGGGAGACGAGCCGGGAATGGCAAGGGTACGTGGTCCTCCTCGATACGGAGAAATCCCAGATCGCGACGAAGCTCGGGATCAAGACCGCGGGCCGCTATGCCCTCCGGGTCAAGTAAAGGTCCCTTTCGGAACCTCCGGCTCCCCGATTCCCTCCGTGCCTCGCTGGCCTCGCCCATGGGGCCGATCTTTCCCGGAGAGGAGGCCCGGGAGGCCCTCTCCCGTGTGGGCGAGTTCGCCGCGTGCGGGGATGTGGTGACCAAGAATGCTCTGGAATGGGGCCTTCATCCCTTTTTGGCCATCGTGGACGGGAAGACCGAACGGAAGGAGGAGATCCCCAGCTCCTCGTTCCAGACCCTCCTTCACGGAAGGACGGAACGCGTGCGCAATCCTGCGGCGACGATCTCCGCGGAGCTCCAGGAGGCGATCCATCGGCTCGTTTCCGGGGGAGGCGGTTTGCTCTGGGTGGACGGGGAAGAGGACCTTGCGGTCCTTCCGCTCCTCTTGGAGATGCGGGAGGGCACGACAGTTATATATGGACAGCCACGTAGAGGTCTCTGCATGGTCACAGTGAACGACGAACACAGGAGATCAGCGAAGAGCATCATGGAACAAATGGAGGTGGACTGAAGTGGAGATACGCGTCATCGAAGAGAAAGTGAACCCCCTGCTCCTGCGGAAGGAGTACATCGTGGAGATCGCTCATCCGAGGGAATCCTCTCCGAAGCGCAACGAGGTCCGCAAGGAATTCTCGAAGACCGCCTCCATCCCCGTCGAACGCATCGTGGTGGAGTACATGGAAGCGCTCTACGGCGTTCCAGCTTCCCGCGGGGTCATCCATGCCTACGACAAGCCCGAGGTCCTGAAGACCACGGTGCGCCGGCATATCCAAGTTCGCAACGGACTCGCCTCCAAGGATGGCGCCGCCGGTCAGAAGCCGGCCTCCGCCCCCGCCGAGACGAAGGGGGCCTGAGCATGCCGAAGGCACGCGTAGGCTTCTACGACACGAAGGGGGGCGCGCTCAAGCGCACGCATTCCCAGTGCCCGACCTGCGGACCGGGAACGTTCCTCGCCATCCACAAGACCCGCCTTTCGTGCGGCCGCTGCGGATACTCCGAAGCGAAGAAAGGCAAGTAGCCATCCCTCTGACGTGTGGGCCCGTAGTATAGCTTGGATATCACAAAGGCCTCCGGAGCCTTGAACCCGGGTTCGAAAGGCTGTTCTTCCCAACCTGCTTGAGGTGGGAGGGAGAGTTCGAAACTCCCGGCGGGCCCGCATAACCCCACACACCGAACGACCATGGCACTCGAAACGCTCCAGCACCTGATCGACGGCGTCTCTCGGGATTCCGAGACCCGCAAGACGCTGCCGGTGCCCAGTCCGCTGTCCGGAGCGGCGGACCGGGAGATCGCCCGCGGAGGTCCCGTGGAAGCGAACCTCTCCGTGAAGAGCGCTCGCACCGCCGGAGAGGCATGGCGCAAGGTACCCGGACACGTCCGTGCCGAGATCCTCCGCAAGATCTCCCATGCCCTCGAGGAAAAGCGGGAGGAGATGGCCCGGAGGATCGCACAGGAGATAGGAAAGCCTCTCACGGAAGCCCGCCGGGAAGTGGAGCGGGCCGCCTCGGTCTTCTCGCTCTCGGCCGATGCCCTGCGTCACCTCGTAGGCGAAACGTACCCCGCCGATGCCTACCCTCTGCCGGAGGGGAACGAGGAACGGATGCTCTTCACGCTCCGGGAACCCCTCGGAGTGGTCGTGGCCATCTCCCCGTTCAACTTCCCCCTCAACCTGCTTTCCCACAAGGTGGCTCCGGCGCTCGCTGTGGGCAACACGGTGGTCGCGAAGCCCGCTTCCCCAGGCTCCGGAACGGCCCTCCGCCTCGCCCAGCTTGCGCTCGAATGTGGGCTTCCCCCCGGGGTCTTCAACGTGGTTCTCGGGAGCGGCCCCGAGGTCGGAATGTCCCTCGTGAGCCATCCCGGCGTGCGCCTGGTCACATTCACAGGGTCCGTGGACGTCGGCCGCAAGGTGGCCGAACGGGCGGGAGCCGGTGGGAAGAGGGTCCTCCTCGAGCTGGGAGGAATGGATGCCCTCCTTGTCTTCGACGACGCCCAGCTGTCGGAGGCCGTCGACGCGGCTGTCCGGGGAGGGTTCGCTTTCTCCGGCCAGGTCTGCACGGCCACCAAGCGGGTCCTGGTCGCCGAGAAGCTGGCTCCCGAGTTTCTCCGGGCCCTCACGGTGCGCGCCGAGAAGCTCCGGATCGGTTCCCCCCTCGAGGAATCCACCGAGATGGGGCCCTTGATCGACCTCCCCTCTCTCGAGCGTGTGGAAGCCATGGTCGGCGAAGCGCTCGAGAAGGGGGCGCACCTCGTAACCGGAGGTCGGCGGGTGGCGGAGGCCCCAGGCCCGCTCTATTACGCCCCGACGGTGCTCTCCGATGTTCCTGCCGATGCCCGGGTCGTACAGGAGGAACCCTTCGGCCCCGTGCTCCCCGTGCAGACCTTCTCCGAGGAGTCCGAGGCGATCGAGCTCGCCAACTCCACGCGCTACGGTCTCCAGGCATCGATCTTCACCCGGGACCTCGGGCAAGCGCTCCGGGTCGTGCGGGCCCTCTCGGTGGGAAGCGTGCACGTCAACGATCCGACGACGCTCCGTTGGGATGCGCTGCCGTTCGGGGGAGTCCGGGCCAGCGGGCTGGGCCGGGAGGGCGTGGACCGCGCACTCCGGGAGATGACGGAGGAGAAGCTCGTTTCCGTCCGCCTCGGGCCCCGCGATCGGCCCCCGGGAACCGACTTTGCCGGTTCTGCGCCCGCAACCGGGAACAGGTAAGTTTAAAAGCAAGTTGATATTCGGACACTCGCCTTAACGGAGGATCAAGGTTGCCAGGTAAGAAGGGTACTGAGGATGCCGCACCGACAGCGCCGGCCGCGGACAAGCCCACCTCGGAGAAGAAGGGCAAGAAGTCAGGTGAGAAGAAGCCGAAGGTCGGAGCCGAGGGCAAGGCACCCGCTCCCGTGGTGGAGAACCCCAACTTCCGACACATCGTCCGTTTCGCAAACACTGACCTTAGTGGAAAGCGCCCGATGCTCATGGCGCTCTCCGATGTCAAGGGCGTGGGCCGACGGGTCGCCGAGACGGTAGCTCACCTCTCGGGACTGGACCCCCGCAAGCGGCTCGGGGATTACTCCGAAGCCGAGACGGAGGGCCTCGAGGAACTCCTCCTGAGCTTCCGTGCGAAGGCACCCAGCTGGCTAATCAATCACCGGCTGGACCGGTCCACCGGGGAGAACCGGCATTACGTTTCCGCCGAGCTGGACACGGCCGTCCGGGACGACATCAACATGATGAAAATGATCCGGTGTTACCGGGGCATCCGCCACGAACGCGGGCAGAAGGTTCGGGGTCAGAGGACCCGCTCCAACGGCCGCACGGGAATGGCTGCGGGTGTCATGAAGAAGACAATGCAAGAGGCCGCCAAGGCTGCCAAGGCTGCCCCCGAGAAGAAGTAAGGGAAACTCCATGGGCGATCCAAAATTCCTGCGAAGGACCTACGAGCGGCCGAAACACCCCTGGGAGGCCGTGCGGATGGCCGATGAGAACAAGATCACCGCCAAGTACGGTCTCAAGAACAAGCGCGAGCTGTGGAAGGCTCAGTTCCGTCTCCGGAATTTCCGGCGGCAGGCACGTGAGCTCCAGGCTCGGGTCCGGGCCAAGGAGGCTCAGGCCGAGAAGGAAACGAAGTGGCTGCTGGACTCCCTCGCACGCATGGGTGTCCTGCCGATCGGGGCCAACTCCTTGGACGATGTGCTCTCACTGACGCTCGAATCTCTCCTGGAGCGCCGGCTTCAGTGGATCGCCTACGTCAAGGGGCTCTCCAGTTCCCTCTCGGGTTCCCGGCAACTCATCGTCCACGGGCATGTCTCGATCCGGAACCGCAAGGTCCGGTCTCCCGGGTACCTCGTCAGCCGCGAGGAGGAAGCCCAGGTCAGCTACAACGCCTTCAGTCCACTGCTCGACGACGCGCATCCCGTGCGAGTGGCCATCAAGCAGAAGATCGAGAAGGGCGAAGGGGCCCGGGCCGTTTCCGCACCCCCCGTGGCGGCAGGGTAAGCGAGGTTCAAGAACATGGGAAAAGTTGGAATCGCGCATATCTTCGCCTCCTACAACAACATCCACATCACCGTGACCGACATCACGGGCGCCGAGACCCTCGCCAACACGAGCGGCGGGATGGTCGTCAAGAACGCCCGCGACGAGTCGAGCCCCTACGCCGCCATGAAGGCCGCCGATGCGGTGGCCGCGATGCTGCGGGAGAAGGGATACGACACGCTCCACATCATGGTCCGTGCCCCCGGCGGCAACGGTCCCCGGTCCCCAGGACCTGGTGCACAGGCTGCCATCCGCGCCCTTGCCCGGGCCGGGATGAAGATCGGCCGCATCGAGGATGTCACCCCGCTCCCCCACGACGGAACCAAGCCGAAAGGTGGCCGCCGCGGCCGGCGCGTGTGATTCCCGATCCTTAACCAAGAGGTCAGAAAGATGGAGATCCAGATACAGGAGCTTTCCCCTAAGAAGGCGCTGCTCAAGTTCAGCGACACCACGGCCACCGAAGTGAACGCCATCCGCCGCTCCCTCGTGAGCAACATCCCCAAGATGGCGATCGACGACGTGGAGTTCCACCTGGGCACCGTCCACGACGACGAGTCCGGACGGGACTATGACCTCTCCACGAGCATCTTCGACGAGGCGATCGCACTGCGCATGGGGCTCCTTCCGGTCCCCACCAAGCCGAAGAGCTTCCGTTTCAAGGACAAGTGCACCTGCAAAGGCGAGGGCTGCGAGCACTGCCAGGTCATCTACACCCTGGACAAGAAGGGCCCCTGCACCGTGTACTCCCGGGACCTCGTGCCGCTGGGAGACCCCGAGCTGGCCATCGCAGATCCGGATGTTCCCATTGTCACGCTGGGGGCCCGCCAGGCCATCCTGACCTACGCCACCGCGGTCATGGGCACGGGACGCCAGCACGCCAAATGGCAAGTGGTTCACGCGGTGGGATTCACCGCGCAACCGAAGGTCACGATCAACAAGGCCGCCGGATGCTCCGATGCCTGCCTGAAGAAGGCCGGCTCGATCTGCCCCACCAAGGTCTTCAAGGCCGGGGACGGACCTCTCGAGGTCGTCAAGGAGGATGCCTGCATCCTTTGCAAGGATTGCGAGAAGGCCTGCTCCCACGGGAGCATCAAGATCGACTCGGACCCGACCACCTACCTCTTCACCTTCGAGACCGACGGCTCGATGACCGCCCGGGAAGCGCTCCGCCTCGCTTTCGAGAACCTGGTCGCCGAGATCGACGACCTGCGGGATGCGGTCGTCTCGCTCGGTTGAAAGATCGGTCGATCCTCTTCAGCCCACCGGACGGGTGATGGCGAGCAGCGCTTTCCTGCCGAGGAGCGTTTCGGCCTCTTCCTGGGTCAGGAGCTTCTCCCGGACTAGGTAGTTCTTCACGCTCTCTCCGCGGGCGGCGGACTTCTTGATGGCCTCGGCCACCTTGAGGTACCCTAACTTTGGCGTCAGGATCGTGGCGAGCGAGGACGAGGCGAGAAGGTAGGCATCGCACTTTTCAGGGTTGGCCGTGATGCCGTCGATCCCCTTGGAGGCCACGACGGGCAGGAAGCGAGCGAGGAGCCCCGCGGAGAAGACGACCTCGAAGCAGAGGACCGGCATCATCACGTTGATCTCGAGCTGCCCGGCCTCGGACGCCAACGTGGCGGCGGTGTCGGAGCCGATGACGTGGAAGCAGATCTGGTTCAGGCACTCGGCCAGCGAGGGATTGACCTTGGCGGGCATGATGGAGGATCCCGCCTGCACCTCGGGCAACCGGATCTCATCGAGTCCCGTGGCCGGTCCCGACGACAGGAGCCGGAGGTCGTTCGAGATCCGGGAAAGTTCCACCGCCAGGCTGCGCAAGAGGGCGGAGGCGGAAAGGGCCGCCCACCGGCTCTGCATTCCCTCGAAGGGGTCCCGGGACGGCCGGAACTTGAACCCTGAGACCCGGGCAAGGTGGCGGACCGCGGAGGTCCGGTAGCCCCGCCGGGTGTTGATGCCGGTCCCCACGGCGTTCCCTCCGAGAGGGATCTCTTCCAGGCCCACGACGACCCGCGGGAGCCCCTCCAGGACGCGTTCCACGGCCGAGGCGTAGGCCCCGAACTCCTCTCCCAGCGTGACCGGCATGGCGTCCTTGAGATGCGTGCGTCCGGACTTGGGGATCCCGGCGAACTCCTTCTCCTTCCGCCGCAGGCTCTGGACAAAGGTGCGGACGCTTCCCTCCAGCTCCTTGAGGGCCAGGAGGATGGCGAGGTTCATCGCGGTCGGGTAGGTGTCGTTGGTCGACTGCCCCATGTTCACGTGATCGTTCGGGGAGATGACCGAGTACGTCCCCTTGGGCTCCTTGAGGAACTCGAGGGCCCGGTTGGCGATGATCTCGTTGATGTTCATGTTCGTGGAGGTCCCCGCCCCCGCTTGGAACACGTCCACGATGACGTCCCCGTCGAACTTCCCGTCGATGAGCTCCTGGGCGGCCCGGAGGATCGCCTTGGCCTGGGGACCCTTCAGCCCTCCGAGCTCCTGGTTGGCCTGGGCCGACGCGAGCTTCACAAGCCCATAGGCCCGGATGAGGTGTCGGGGGATCCTCAGCCCGCTGACGGGGAAGTTCTCCTGTGCCCGCAGCGAGTTCACCCCGTAATAGGCTTCGAATGGAATCTCCCTTTCTCCCAGCGAGTCCCGCTCCTTCCGTGCCTTCGCCATCTTACTCACTCCTCCTGGGGTATCCCAAGGCACCAAGACTTTGAACGTTGCCCCCATTCCCAGGGCAGGCTCGGGGGAGCCGGTCCGATTCCTCCTCGGGAGCAACCCTGATTAGGGGGGTCGCCCTCGGGAAGCCATGGTGGGCTGGGAAGCCGTGCTCTTCGACGTGTCCACCGTGGTCTCGTTCTATGTGCTCCTCCCGCTCGTGCTGGCGGTCTTCTACCTGGTCGCCTGGCGGGACAGCGAGGGGGCCTCCCACCCGCTCATCACTCCCCAGCTCTTCTGGATCTTGCTGATCGGAGGCTACGTCGGCTCCCTTGCGAACATCCCCTTCCTCTACTTCCATCAGTCCATCATGGCCATCAACGTCGGTGGAGGGGTGGTGCCCGTCGTCCTCTCGCTCTACCTTCTCTGGAGGAGCGGCACTCCCCCTGCGGCCCAGGCGGAGATCGTGACCTTGGGCGTTTGGGGGGCCGGAGCGGGGCTCGCCACGTACTTCGTGTCGCTCTCGTTGCCCTGGTACTTCGTGGTCCTGGCCTTCCTGGTGCCTGTCCCCTACCTCCTCTTCCTCGTGACCACGGGCTTTGGTGCGGGCTGGGGACTTCGGGGGTCCCTTCCTCTGTATGCCACCCTTTCCACCGTCACCATCGGGACGTTCCTCTCCACGACCGTGGTCCTCTCCGCGGGAGTCCTGTCGACCTTTCCGGAATTCCTCCTTCCCCCGATGTTCGCCGCGATCCTCTCCGTGATCTTCCTTCGATGGAGCGGCCGCACCTCGGCCATTTTGCCGACCGCCTACGCAACGGCCACCCTGGGAGAGATGGTGGGGGCGGATTTCATCCACCAACCCTCCTTCTATGTCCCCGGAGCGACCCCCATCCTCGGCTCGATCGGGGGAGCGGGGATCGAGGATCTGGTCTTCTTCGCGGGTCCCTTCGCATTCACGATCGCCTTGGCCGTGCTCCTCGGCTTCCGGTGGAGATCCGAGCCCGAGCCCGTGGGAGCGGCTCCTCGCTCCTCCAGCCTTCGGGACGTGGTCCGGACCTTCGAAGCCGCTCGGTACCCGGAGGTCGCTCCCGCCGTGGTCCGTCACCTCGAATCCCGGGCCCACCGGGTGCGCGAAGCCCTTGGATTCCCCTCGCCCCCCCAGGGAATGTCCGAACTTGCGGGCCTCCCATTGCATCCCCTGGTGCTGGGAGATTACACCAATCTCACGACGGTGGCCCAGCATCCCAATGTCGGACGGGATGAGGCCCACAAGTCGCTCGTCACGGGCTTCTTCCTGCTCAGTGCTCTCAACCTCCTGTTCAGCCAGCGGCTGGCGAGCGCGCTCCAGCGCGTCGTCGCGTTCGCCATCGATCTAGCGGTGACGATCCTGCCGGAGGCCGTGGTGCTCGCCGCACTGTGCTCGTACTGGGGTCTCACGAACGTGGACGTGGCCGTCAACAGCATCCCCTTCGTAGCGGCCTACTTCGGAATGGGCGCCTATCCGTTCGTCGCCCTGGTGCTCTTTGAGTGGAATGGCGGGGTGACCCCGGGGAAGTGGCTGCTCGGCCTCCGGGTGGTCGGCCGCGGATTCGAACCCCCGACGCTCCTGGAATCGTTCGGGCGCAACCTCACGAAGATCCTTCCCATCGCCTTCCTTGGGATCACCGTGGCCGTCGCAGTCCCCTTGGTCCTGCAGTTCGGGTGGGAGAGCGTCGAATGGGTGGCGGTGGTCTCCAGCGGGATCCTTGCCAGCGCGATCTCCGGGGGGATCTCACTTGCCGTTCTCGCCAGCGATCCGGGCCGCCGCCGGGTCGGTGACCTGATGGTGGGCACGCAGGTCGTGAGAAAGAGCGGTCCTAAGCTGATGGCGATGCCGGGGGTGCCATCTCCCCGGTCTTGGAAAGGACTATTTCAATAGTGGACACGTTGGTGTCCCGCCCCGCCCGGTTGGTGAGCCGCTCGGTTCCGATGCTGACGCTCTTCAGCTGGACCTTGCCTTCCAGGATCTTGTGCCGCCGGGCCACTTCGGCCACATCGACGGCGTGCGAGATGGAGTTCCCCCGGGCTTTGATCTTGACGTCCGAAAGCCCGCTGCTGAGCTGACTGATCACCTCAAAGACATAGGTCATGACCGGTTTCGTGCCAATGTACACCGTCGCTTCCTGTTGCCCCGAGGGCTGACCCCCTGATTCTCTCATGTTCCTTACCTCTAAGGTAGGCGCTTACCCTCTTTCGAGGTGCTATTGCCCGTCTCCCACGCCCCGAACGGGTCGGTGCAGTGGGCTGGGGACGCTGTGGAAAGACCTTGAGCCATGTGTTCTCCGCAGAAAGTTATAGACGACAGTGGAAGGAGCGGTCACCCCTATTTAACATTGCCTTTGGTGCTCAATTTTGGCACCTCTGCTGACGGGAACCTCTTCCCTCTTTGCCTAGAACGCGAAGCGTGGAAGACCCAATATACCCGACCATCTCCACAGTTCGGCACTTCGCGGGTTCCTCCGCTCACCGAGGAGTTCTGGAACCAAACCTTATATATGCCGTTTCCTGCTATATAATCATGCTTTCTACGAAAGCTCGAAAGGGCATAGGACTGGGTCTGGGCGCCATCATGACTCTCTTCGTACTCGTGGCCGCCTTCCAGGGATTGACGATCAACGCCGCCTCCATGCCCCCACAATCGCAGTACACCACCCCCGGGCAGAACCAGAGTGGTCTTCCCGTGGCGGACTACGCTATCATCGGCGTGGTCATCGCAATCATCGTCGCGGGTCTGCTCTACTTCCTCGTCTTCGGACGGAAGGGCGGCGCCGCCGTGACCCCTGAGGAGGAATCCGAAGAGGGCGCGGACAAGGATGGCGAAGAGAGCGAGGAAGAGGACTCCTCCTCGAGCTCGTCCGACTACAAGGAAGACGACGCGGAAGACAGCTCGAAGGACTAGACGTCCCTTCGGTCTTCCCGTCCCTTAGACAATTCCCCTCGGTAGGAACCGAGGGTGTCCGCGGCCGGTCGCGTTTCAACCCGAGAGGATATTCTCGTTCTCTTGGGACCCAACCCATTATGGCCGGGTCGCCGCTTCTCACACCCCTGGCTGGGCGTTCGGGAGTGCGGGACATCCCTGAGATGAGACCACGGGCTCGAACTGGAAGATATAGGCATCTTCCTGGTGGAAGAGCAGCGTGAAATTGCCGGTATCCGCGAGAAGCGGGGCGGGCAGGAGGGGCTTCCACAAGACGTTGGTCTGCCCGGTCACGAAGACCTCCGTCACGTTCAGTGCCCTCAGGTCGTTCACCACGGTGGGAGTAAGCGACCCGTTGACGAGGAGCGCCATCGCCGTGGAGTACGAGGCATTCCGTGGCGCAGGGATCATGGGAAAGTCGAGATGCACCTCGACGTACGACGGCAAGAACTCGGCTGCGGAGCCGGGCGCCGCGAAGACGGTCGAGCAGGAGCGAAGGTGGGTGGCGGACCACTCCAGGGCATTCAAATCCCCTGGAGAGACGTTCGAGAGGTTGCTGGTGAGCGCACCGATGTAGGTGGGCGCCGAGACCCCTGTGATCACTACTCCCGCTCCCAGCGGCACGGCCAAGATCAGCACGGCGATGCCGATCCCAAGGGCCCCCTTGGTCAGCTTCTTCTTCCGCTCTCTGGGGAGATGTTCCAAGGCGAGGAGGGGTAAGATCACGATCACCATCCCATAGAAGAGGAACAAGAGGATCGAGACCTCGCTCACGTTCGTGGGGAGGAAGTCAAGGGACAAGGCGGCCGCAATCCCCGCCAGGCTCAGGATGAGCAGGACCGTGACCAAGACCCCTGCCAACGTCTGAACTACGAACCGCCGGGGCAATTCCCTGCGGAGTGTGGGCCAGAGGTCGAGGGCCACGAAGACAAGGCACAGCGCCCCCGCCACCAGCAGTACCGCCAGCACGATCTTTAGAACGGGGAATGGGGAAAGCCACACGTCGGTGGACCGGAAGAGGAACGGGTCCAGGAGAGTCGGGAGAAGACTGGGCAGCGAAGAATGGGTCGCGGTGGTGGGGACCTGGCTTCCCCCCAGGGGCGTGAGGACGTGTCCCGGGTAGCTCCACCACTCGACCATGCCCTCCAGGCTCGGCAGCACGAAGAGGAGCCCAAGCCCCCCCAGGATCCCTAGGGTGCGGATCCTCCCCAGCAGGTTCCCAGCTGCCTTCCACGGTCCGCGGAGGGAGAGAACGAGCATCAGTCCGAAGAGGACCTGGGCGGCGACCACCGAATAGGAGGCGGTGAGCCCGAGGCCCACGCCCAGGAGCACCGCGTCCTGCCACCGGCGGGCCGGGAGGGCCGTTTCCGAGATGCCGAGAAGCAGGAACATGAGCGGCAGAGCGAAGAGGAAATCGTAGGAACCGCCCACGAGGAACCGGGGCCAGGTCTCCACAAGTGCGAGGAAGAGGACCACGAGCACCCCCAAGCGCTCCGCCTGGGCGGGGGAATCCTTCCCGGTTCGAAGGGTCCAGAGGTAGGCGGCGAGGAGGAAGAGCGGGGCGTAGAGCGGGGTCAGGTAGACGGGGGTCGTCATCGGGGACCACCCGAAGAGGATCGAGGAGGCGGCGAGGGCCACCGTGGTGCCCTGCGGGTATGTCACTCCCATCGCGGCGAACGGTTGCAGGGTGGTGGCAGCGACGTGGTTGTGCAAGAGCAGTGCGACGAACAGGGTTTGCATTCCTCCGTCGAAGGTGTTCGGGGCGACCCGTCCTCCCAGCACGATCGCCTCGAAGACGAGAAGGCCGAAGCTCACCAAGAGCACGGTCGTCAGGGCCCAGCGCCTCCGCAGGTGGTTCGCCGGGTTCCGGAGGAACCCCTGGCCCCAAGCGGCCGCGGTCCGTGCGCGGAGAACGCACCAGAGGAGCCCAGCGACCCCGAGGATCGCTCCTACCACCAGGGGACGGAAGAGGCCCCCGGGCACGTAGGCCAGGAGATAGAGGCCCCCGCCCCCCGTGTAGAAGGCGGCCAGGGCTCGCTCGGGGACCGAGAGCCTCAGGGGGTGCTTGAGGACCCGTGCGGCCCCTTCGAGGATCAGGTCTCCGACCGGGAGGAAGATCACGACGTAGAGGATCAGCTCGAGGACAAGGACGGCGAGGTTCACGAGAGAGGGTCCTCCGTTGGGGTCTCACCAAGACGAGCGATCACGGGGAACCCTGTCCGGTAAGGGGGCCTGCCGAACCCCTTACCCGAGCTTCTTCCGTGCGAGCTCGGTCCCTCGGACCATGTTGACAAGCTTCTGCCACGCCACGTCCAGCGTCCTCGTCCGGAGTCCGCAGTCGGGATTGACATAGATCTGGGAGGGGTCCTTGAGGTACCGGGCCGCCTTGAGGATCCGTTCCTCGACCTTCTCGGGGGTCTCGATGTTGTCCCGGTGGATGTCGAGGACCCCGAGACCGACCTCTCTCCCGTCGTTCACGTCGGAGAAGAGCGCCAGGTCGGCGTAGCCGTCCCGGCCCTCCACGTCCCGGTTCGCGAACTCCAGGAGGAACTGCCGGCATCTCTTGGCCTCCAGCATTCCCGGGAAGAGGCAATTGTAGTCCGAGAAGCAGATGTGCATGACCAGCTTGGCATCGATCCCCACGGTCGATTCGTTGAAGGACTCGACCACGAGATCGGTCTCTTCCGGATGGGTTCCCGCGGCCGGCTCGTCGATCTGGATGACCTTGGCCCCCTTTTCGACCAGGGCCTTGAGGGTGGGCCGGATGACCTTCCGGGCGATCTCGATCGTGAACTCCCGCTGGGCCGCCCGCCGTTGCTCAGGTCCCTTCCAGCCCTTCTGCTTCCGGAGGTAGTACTCGTTCCAGGACCAGTCGGCGAGGGTGTAGGCCCCTGTGACGGGGATCTTCGAGACCCGCTGCGTCTGCTGCTCGACGAACGAGAGTTCCTCGAGGTGGTAGGGGGCCCTGAGTCCCACGGCATCGACGCCGGCGGCCTTCAGGTAGTACTTGTTGTCGAAGGAGCGGACGTGTCCGAGGAACTGGAAGCCCGTCGCTTGGCGGATGGGGTACTCGTACATCTCCACCCGGCGCATCTCGCCGTCGTAGACGATGTCGAGGCCGGCCGACTCGAGGAAACGGAGCCCGAAGAGCGAACCGAGCTCGCGGAGGGACTCCACGGGGATCGAGGAGGCGTTCCCTTCCAAGAGGCTCTTCAAGCGGGGATCGTTCGCATCGGCGAAGGGGACCCGCCGGAGGAGACCCTCCAGCTCGTCCACGGCAACATCCGAGAGCTTCCCGCGCCGGGCGCCTTCCACGAGCCAGAACGGCTTCCGGAGGGATCCCACCTCCTGGGTGGGCAGCAAGGGGACCTCGGACATGGTTACCCCGACCTCCCCAGGACTTCGCCTAGTACCGAGAGCTTCGTGACCGCGGTCTCCCAGGGAAGGAGGTCCAGTGGGGAGCTCGGTCCCAGGAGGACGCGTTCGGGCCGGGCTCCCTCCCCGATCTTCTGCAGGACATCCTGGATGTCCTTCGGGTCTTCCGGGAGCGAGGTCCGGGAATCGATGCACCCGAGACCCAGGGTCACACCCTTGGGAACTGGTTGCCGGGTCAGGTTCGACAGCGGGGTCTCCGCGAGGTCGACACCGACACCGGAGACCCGGAGCTTGGAAGCCTGGGGAAGGAGCCAGGAACCGTCCCCGAAGTAGGTCCAGATGAGGAACCGCTCCGGGGCGATCCCCTCGGTCAGCGAGTGATAGAGCTGGGTGAGCTCCGCCTCAGGGACCTCGTCCGCGTATGCGAGGAGCGGCTCGTGGAGCAAGATGTGCTGGACCCCTTTCTGGAGGAGTTCCAGCGTTAGGTCATGGAGGAGGGTCGTGAGGGCGGAGGCCACTTCCGTCAGATCCTTCCCCGTGCGGTTCTCCGCGAGCCCCGCGAAGGTCCAGGGGCCCGGGAGGATGAGGGCCAGACGCTGTTCGGGAGGGGGAAGGTGCTGTGCAAAGGCTCCGGCGCGCAGCCGAGGCAGGTCCTCGATGACCGGTCGCCGGAAGAACGTGTTGGTCTCGAACCAGCGGGTAAGGGCACCGGCGACCATGCCGTCGGAGGAATCGATGATGGGGCGGAACAGGTCCTGCCAGGAGAGGTGGCCCCCGGTCTTCCACGCGAAGTGCAGGCGATCCTCGACCCGATACACTTCGCCCGTCCACTTGGTCACCAGCTTGTCGACCTCTTCCCTGGACCTCCGGCCCCGGTCCAATTCCCGCGTCGCAGTGACAAGCTCTTCCGGGCGCGGAAGGAACGTGGTAGTACCCGCTTCGGTCTGCATCTCGGTGGGTGGAAACTTAATTAATAAATAAGTTACACTACAAAAAGGTAATAACAACGGGACCACATTTCCGGCGTCGGGTTCGAGAGAGGTGAGCACAATTCTCAAGGAGGTCATTCGCAAAGGTCCGATCTTCTTTGAGGCGCTCCCACCCCCCCGTCGCGCGAGCGAGAACTATATCCGGGAGAACCTTGCGGCGCTCGCCGAGGGGCTTGCCTCGCTCCCCCGGGTCTGCGCGGTGAATCTTCCCGAGGTGGTGGATGAGAACCACCTGGGGCTCCCGTTCTACCGGACCTACGATCCCCGCGTCTTCTCCCAGATGCTCCGGAAGAAGACGGATATCGAGGTGGTCGTCAACAAGGTCGTCGTCCACCTCGCCTCCCACGGGGACTTCCTTCGGTGGGCCAAGGAGACGATCGAAGAATTCGATCTGCACAACATCATCTTGGTGGGGGGAACGAGCCACCTGCGCAAGTATCCGGGTCCGAACGTGCTCGAAGCGGAGGGGATCATTTCCCACCTGTTCCACGCGGAGGGGATCGAAGCGGGACTTTCCGGGGCCGTCACGCTTCCGTCCCGGCCGGCCGAACCGGAGCGGCTCTTCGCCAAGACCGTGGCGGGCGCCTTCTTCGCCACGACCCAGATCCTCTACGACACGGCGGGGGTCAAGGACCTGTTGCTCCAGTACGACGCCCTCTGCAAGAACTACCGGGTGCAGCCGGCCACCGTCCTCCTCAGCTTCGCCCCCATCCACGACGATGGGGACCTCGAGTTCGTGCGATGGCTCGGGATCGAGATACCGGAGCACGTCGAGTCCTCGGTGCTCTCGGATTCGGAAGACGTGGTGGAATCCTCCATCAACCTCTCCATGAACCTCTACAAGGAGATCCTCGCCTTTGCTCGGCGCAAGCGGCTACGGGTCCCCCTCGGGGTCAACGTCGAGGAGGTCTCCCGTCACAACATGGAGGCGGCGCTCGAGCTCGCTCGAAGGATCTCCAAGCTCCCGCCCCCTTCGGACTGAGTCCTGCGGGGGCGGTCCGGAACGACCGGGAGTTCAGGCCTTGGCGTGCTGGGCCTTCTTCAGGGCCTCGCCCACGTGTCCGACGATCTTCAGGCCCGGGGTCAGGGTCGCAGCCCCCTCGTCCCAGCTGGCGGGGCAGGCGGCACCGGGGTTCTCCCGGACGAACTTCAACGACTTCGCCAGGCGGAGGATCTCCCCGGCGCTCCGTCCGATGTTCGATTCCACGCGGTACTCGGCCCGCACGATCCCGTCCGGGTCGACGAGGAAGCTGGCCCGCTGGGCCAGACCCGAGGCCTCGTTGTAGATACCGAGGGCGCGGGAGAAGCTGCCGTTGTGGTCGGCGGCCATGAGGTAGCCGAACCCATGGAGGAGCTCCTCGGACTCGACCCACGCCTTGTGGGTGAAGACCGTGTCGGTGCTGGCCACGATGACCTCGAGACCCAGCTTCTCGAACTCTGCCTTACGGTTCTGGAGGTCGGCGAGCTCGGTCGGGCAGACGAAGGTGAAATCCGCGGGATAGAAGAAGATCAGTGTGAAGTGACCGGCGATGTCCTTCGGGAGGTTGATCTTCTTGGAGGCCTCGGTCTTGGGGTCGTATGCCTCGAGTGTATACTCCGGTAGCTTTTGGGACAGCATTTCAGTTCACCAAAATTGAGCAAGCTTGGGCTGTTTATAACTCCTCAGAAGCTTGCCGGAAGAATGGAGCCTTCTTTCCCCGGAAGGTTTCGCCGCTGCAGAACCTCCTCACGGGGGCAGGATTTCTGTCACTGGAAGCTTAAAAAGGCCCTCCTCCTCCCCCCAGCATGGTCGAGGCAGCGAAGAAGGACCCCGCCAAGTTGGAACGCTCGTTTGTGATGGTCAAACCGGACGGTGTCCGGCGGGGGCTCGTGGGAGCGGTCCTCTCCCGGTACGAGCAGAAGGGGCTCAAGATCGTCGCCGCCCGCCTCATGCTCATCCCGAAGGAACTGGCGGAGAAGCATTACGAGGAGCACAAGGCCAAACCCTTCTTCGGGGAACTCGTCCGGTTCATCACCTCCTCCCCGGTGCTCGTCATGGCGATCGAAGGAAGGAATGCCGTCCAGGTCATCCGCTCCCTCAACGGGGCGACGAAGCCCTGGGAGGCGGGTCCGGGCACGATCCGCGGGGACCTTGCGCTCTCCCTCACCCCGAACGTCGTCCACGCCTCCGACTCGGTGGCGACGGCACAGCGGGAGCTTGCCCTCTACTTCACCGAGAAGGACTACCATCCCTACGAACGAACGGATGAGGATTACCTCTGAGCCGCTCCTTGCGAAGGCCCTCAGGGCCCTCTCTGCCGGGAAGATCGTAGCGCATCCCACCGATACCCTTCTCGGACTGGCGGTCCGGGCGGACTCCGCCCCGGCGCTCCGCCACCTCTTCGAGGTCAAGGGCCGCCCGGAGGGAAGTCCGGTCTCCGTCCTCTTCTCTTCCGTAGAAGAGATCGAGCCCTGGGCGCGGCTCACGCCCCGAACCCGGGCCCTCCTTCGTACCTCCCTTCCCGGGCCCTACACGTTCCTCGTTCCGGCCAGCCCCCGGGCCCGCAAGCACTTCGCCCCCGGGGTCCTCTTGAAGGGGGAAACGCTCGGAGTCCGGATCCCGGACCACGTCGTTGCCCGAGCGCTGGCTCACCGGGCCGGCCCGGTGACCTCGACCTCCGCCAACCGGCACGGTGCGCCGAACTGTCGGACCTTCGCGGAGATCCGCCGGGTCCTGGGGGACGGAGTGGAGGTCTGCCTGGACCTTCCCCCGGCTCCTTCGGGACAACCTTCCACCTTGATCGACCTGACCGGTGAGCGGCCCAGGGTCGTACCCCGCTAGGTCCTGGGCAAAGGTCCGACAAGGCTTCCACTCGAGGAGCGAGGATTATTAGGGCCCGAAGTCTCGGAGGTGCGAGCTACTTTGACCGAGAACGTCGAGGCTTGGAGGAAGGCGGGACTCGTGGGAGCGAGGGCTCTCCACCTTGGGGCCTCGCTGATCCGTCCGGGCACTTCCCTCCTCGATGTCGCCGAGGAGATCGAGGGACTGATCCGGAAGGAGGGGTGCCTGCCCTCCTTCCCGGTGAACATCTCGCTCGACAACGAGGCGGCCCATTTCACGCCGCCCCCGGACTTCGACCGCAGGTTCGAGAAGGGCCAGGTGGTGAAGCTGGACGTGGGGGCCCAGTTCGACGGGTATGTCTCCGACAACGCGACGACCGTGGAGGTCGGGGCCCAGAAGTACAGTTCGCTCGTTTCCGCCGCACGCGAGGCCCTCGATGCCGCCGAGCGTGTGCTGCACGGGGACATGACCACGGACCAAGTCACCCGCGCTATCGAGGGAGCCATCCAGCGACGGGGGTTCACACCGATCAAGGACCTCATGGGCCACACGGTGGAGCGCTACAGGCTGCACGCCGGAAAGTCGGTGCCGAACTCTACGGAGGTCCGTCCCTCATTCCTCGAGGTCGGTGAGGTCGTGGCCGTCGAGCCGTTCGCCACGAACGGGGTGGGGCACATCCGCAACGGTCCTTTCGGGAACATCTTGCGCTTCCGAGAGGCACCTCCCGCCGACAGCGAGCCGGAGCTCAAAGAGCTGCACCGGCAGTTCAGCACGCTGCCCTTCTGTCTCCGTTGGGTGAAGGACCTCGACCTCCGGAAGTTTCCCCTTCGGAAGCGTCCGATCATTCAGACGTATCCCGTGTTTCTCGAGGAGGCAGGAGGCTGGGTCTCCCAAGCGGAGGCCACCTTTTTGCTCACGGCGAGCGGCGCGGAACGTCTGACAATGGCACCGTGACGACCCCGGCGCTTCCACTCCAACGAATGGTTTATATAATCTAAAATCTTTTTACTGCTCGGGTGTCCGACAAAATCCAAGTGGTATTGTCTGACAAAAGGAATATGCGAGAGAGGGTCGGGGAAGAAAAGCTGGCGGTTCGGTGCTCACCGCAGGAGCTCAAAGCCATGGACTCCTACGTTCTTGCGGGCGACTTCCGCAACCGCTCTGCCCTTGTCCGATCCGCGATCGAGCAATTCCTTGAGGCACGACTACGGGAGATGTCTGGCCAGCCTCGACCCGTGGAGGGACCGATGGCACGACTTGCACCCGAGGAGGTAGAGCTCCTCACGCGCTTTGCTCAGCGGGTGCACGGGGGCAGCCTGGAGGACGCGATCGCCATGTGCGTCCGCTACGGGCTAGCCCAGCTCGGTGTCGACCAACGGGTCAAGGAGGCCGAGGATCGATTGAGGAACGCCCCGGTGCTCACAGGGTCTGTGCCCACCGGGAACTCCCTTGAGCGCTCCTTCGACGACAAGTCTTCCAGGGACGCAGGAAGGCATCCGGCAAGAGGGAGGTAATCAACATGGGGGCCAAGAACGAGGGAGAGCGGCGGAGACTGGCATTGGGTAGGGACGTGAGGTTCCTGCTCGTATCTGTAGGCGGCGGTGGGATCAGGGTCGGCCGAGAGGTCGCCCAGAAAAAGATCCAATACCTGGAGACGGCGGCCGTGAACTGCGACCGGCGTGTCTTGGAGGAGAAACTGTTCGACCGGCAGGTGTTCGTCAAGGGTCTTCCGGGAGCGGAAGACGATGACGGGGACACCACGGTGCACGACGGTACGCTCCGTGCGCTGGCTGCCCGGGAGAAGCTCGAGGGCCTTTTCGAGGGTGCCTCGTGCGTCACGATCGTGGCCAGTCTCGGAGGGGGGTCGGGCTCCGGTGTCCTTCCCATCCTGCTGGACGCTGCGACGCGCAACCCCGACGACCTCGCTCATCTCACACTCTACCTCATTCGTCCCTTCCACGCGGAGGAGCGGCGCCGGCGCATCGCCGACCAGACGATGGCCAACCTCTACTTCCAGGAAGGGTTGACCGAACTCATCGAGGCGGGCCGCGCCCACGTCTTCGTGCTGGACAACGAGGAGACCCTCCGCCAGAACCCCAACCAGAGCTTCGCCTCCCTCGTCCACGGCTACGCGGCCGACGTGGCGGAGCACATCCGCAAGTACGTCTCCATCAGCGGGGTCGAGACCATGGTCAGCTGGCTCCGCGAGGGCCAGGTCCTCGGCTCTTCGGTGGGGATCCCCAAGGCGGCGGGCGGGGTCTCTCCCTCCTTCCTTTCGACAGAACAGCCCTCCCTGGCCGAGGCGGCCACCGCCCGGCTCTCCCAGAAGCCCCTCGGCATGCCGGCCGGCTACACCACTCCCGGGGACGTGGAGATCTTGATCGAATCCGAGGAGGACGGGGCTCTCGCGGCGAAGCCCAAGCCTCTGCCCGGACCCGGCGGACCCGTCCCTCCTACGGAGAAGGATTGAACGCAAAGAAGGTGATCCCTATGGTTCGAAGAGCGATTGCAGAATAAGCATCGGGGCCACTCTCGGTTCTCCGGACACCTCCACCGCGTCCGGAGAACCTTAACACAATTCTTTTAAGCGGCGGCAGTTGAGGAAAGGTCCGTGAGCACTCAGGGAAAGATCGTTGCTGCCATAGTGGGGACCATCATTCCCCTAGGCGTCATCGGCGCAGACATCGCGTTCTTCAGTTCCAATCCGCTAACCATGGTGGGAGCCTTGACCGCCCTCAGCGCCGGCGCCCTCTACCTCCTCACCTACACGGAGCACGAGTGAACTCCCTGCGTCTGGGGACCCCCTTCTGACGGCTGAAGATGGAAAGTTGGCTTGTTTCCAATGCCCTAGTCATGTTTATATGCGGTCTGTCAGTTTCGCTCTTCGGCTCCCCACCCACATTGCGATGAGAGAACATCCTGCGACTCTCGGTCTGGGCCCCAGGTGCCCCTCCCTGCTCGAACGGCGGAAGAGGGACCTCTCGCTCTGGGCCTTCTCGGCGAGGACTGCATGGCGGTGACCCCGGAAGCGGACCTCTCGTCCGATACGTTTCCGCTGGTGGACTTCGAGGTCCCCTACTCGCCCAGGACGCGCTCGCAGCGGATCTCCCGGGCCCCGTCCGGACCCATGCCCCGGTCTCCCGCGGAGAGCCCGGATTACATCACTTCCTTCCCGCGGCTGCCCGAATTGGAATTTCCCCGCAAGCCCGAAGGGCCCTGTGTCTACGCGGTCATCCCCAGCCGGAAGCAGGAACTGAGCTGGGCGCAGGAAACCGCCGACTCGCTGCGTCGGGGCGGGGTCGATGACTGCCGCATCTCGACGGAGATAGGATTGAGCAAGGCCAAGAACCAGGGCTTCCAGACGCTGCCCAAGGGTAGCCCGGACGACATCGTGCTCTTCGTCGACAACGACACTCATCTGGAGGGAGACCTCTCCTGGTTCCGAACGCGCCCCACTTCGGAGGCGTTCTGGTTGCCCCGTTACGCCATCCAAACCCCGGACCTCTACTCGAACCTCGGCATGCTCTTCATCAACGGGATCAACCTTCTGCGCCTGTGGCCCGCCAGTATCGGTCCCTGCATCGTGGTCCGGCGGTGGGTCTTCGAGCAGCACAAGTTCGATTCGAAGGCGCTCTTGGAAGACCTCTGGTTCGGCATCACATTGCGCAAGGCAGGGATCCCCTGCCACCTTGCCCCGCTGCGGGCCCATGTTCGCCGCGCCTTCTCCCCGCCCCAGCACTGGGCGCGGACCAACCGGGCCGTTCACCAATCGGTGACTCCTCAGATCTGAACCCGGGGCCCGTGCCCCGTGGGGCGTTGCGTAATATCTCGAAGCCGCTCTCCTTCCGGGCGTGGGAGACGGTCCACCGCTGGAGCTCCGGGGGGTCTGCAAGGCCTACGGCCCGGTCCGAGCCCTCGACCAGGTTTCTTTCTCTCTTCGATCCGGGGAGGCCGTAGGTTACCTCGGGCCGAACGGCGCCGGGAAGACCACCACGCTCAAGCTCATTGCCGGCCTTTCCCGTCCCGGGGAGGGAGAGGTGCGCGTGGCGGGCCAGGATCCCTCCCGGGACCGGAGAAGCGCGCTCGCCCACGCGGGGATCCTCATCGAGAGCCCCGGGGTCCTTCCGTACATGACCGGAGACGACCTCTTGGAGTATTCGGCCCGAGTCAAGCGGGTGCCCCTGCGGGAGATCGGGGTCCAGCAAGCCCGGGTCGCCCGGGAATTGGGAGTCGAAGGCGTGCTCTCCCGTCCGTTGGGGGGGCTCAGCACCGGAAACCTGCGCCGGATGCTGATCGCATCCGCATTGATGGGCGACCCGGAGCTCCTGGTGCTGGACGAGCCCACGCTGGGTCTCGACCCGGCGGCGCGTACCGAGCTCCGAGCCCTCCTCCGGGGGAAGCTCCGGGAGGGACGGACTCTGCTCATGTCCACGCACCTGCTCGAGGACGTGGAGGCCGTCTGTTCCCGGGTCCTCTTCCTGCGGAACGGCAAGCTCCTCGGGGACCAGTCCCTTCCGTCGGGCGAGGGAGCCGACGGGAAAGGTTCCGGACGTGCTCACCTCAGACTGCTACGTCCCGTTCCCGAGGGCCAGCTCCAAGCCCTTGTGAGGGATCTGGGATCCCTGAAGGAACAGGCCCCCCGTCACCTCCTGGTCCTGTACGAGGGGGGTGAGGAGAAGCTGGCCCAGATCATTGCGGTCCTGGTCCAGAACGGGATCTCTCTTGTACAGGTGGGGCCGGGCGGCTCGGGCCTGGAGGAGCGGTACCTGGCCACGGTCGGTCGGGAGGAGGATCCTTGAACGCTCTCCTGGCGAACGCCCGGTGGGAGGCCCGCCGCCTCCTTCGCTCCCAGCGGGTCTTCCTCCTTCTCATCCCCCCCGTGGCCGGTCCGGTCGGTAGTGCCCTTGCCCTGCTCTACTTCCATGTGTCCTCGCATCCGATCGCTCTCATGCTGGGCCTTTTCGTTCTCGGAGGGCTCGGGGCTCTCGTGACCGTCGACCTCTGCGCGCTCACGCTCGGCGAGGAGTTGGCGGTGCGCGCCCACCTGGCGCTCTTCCCCCTGCCCCAGCATCGCCACGAGATCCTGTTAGGACGGGTCGCCGTCGTGCTGCTCGGTAGCCTTGGGGCGTTCGCGCTGGGCGCCGCCCTCACCTGGGGTACCGTGGACCTCCTCGTCCCGGTCTCGGCCGTACCCGGGCCCACCCTCCTCGACCCTTTCCACCTCTTCCTTGGGATCTCCTGTCTCCTCCTCTTCCTGGGGGGCGTCACGCTGCTCTCTTCCGTGCTCGTGCGCACCGCCTCTGGGGCCCTGGTCGCGGGGGTCCTTGCCGGGGTGGTCGTCGCCTCGGCCGGCCTCTATCTTGCGCTCCTGCACGAGCTCACCCTGGCCTTCCCGCTCGTGCTGCTCGCAGTGTGGGGGGTCTCCCTCGCTTGGGCGGTTCATACGTACTCGACGTTGGAGTCCTAGGTTCGCCGCCGGCACCGCTCATCTCCGTTCCCGCGGAGGGGGCGCCATGATAAGAACAAGAGCGGCAAATCTACCACGAAAGTGAGCCGGAGCGTCGAATTGGTGGGGCAGAATCGAGGATAGTTCTCGGAAAGGCGTTCGCAAACGAGAATTTAAATATCTTCCAATGAGTGATAGTACTGCCGATGACTCCCGAGGACGAAAACCGCATTGTGGTCTGCCGGCTGGTCGTCCCTTTGCCTTCGGATTATCCGACGTACCATCGCGCCATCCCCGCCTCGCATCCGGACCTGCACTTCGACATCATGAGCCGGATGGTCTCCGGGAAAGAGGTGATGGAGGACATCCATGTGAGCGGGACGCCGTTCCCTGAGGGGCTGGAGAAGGAGTTTCGCAGGGCCAAGGGCGTCCGAAGCGCGGACGTCTTGCAGCGCTCCCCCCATGCCGCCACGTACCGCATCACGATGGAGATGACTCCCGGTACGAAGATCTACACCGGCCTCTCGATCCCCCTGCGCTATCCCATCTCGATCGATGGCGGGGTGGCCCACATGCTCATCGTAGCGACCAACCAGAAGGTGCGCGACTTCTACGAATCGTTCCTCAAAGTGGCGCCGCGCACCACCATCGTGGCGATACGGCAAAGCGTAGTGGAAGGGGCCGAAAGCCTTCTCACGCCGCGCCAGCAGGAGCTCTTCAAGCTCGCCATGGACTCCGGCTACTGGGACACGCCGAGACGGGTCACTCTGACCCAGCTCGCAGAGCTTAAGAACGTGGCCAAGTCCACGTTGGCCGAGTCCCTCGCCCAGGTCGAGAAGAAGCTCCTCTACGAGGTCCGCGACCAGCACATGCTCGCCCCCCTCCTTTGAGGAGGGGAAGCGGCGCCCGGCCGGTCCGGAACGAGGCCGTTCCGAACAGCACGGACCGGAGCGCTCCGGTTTCTGCGCTTCCTGGGACCTCCGCGCAGCCAGGGGCCGCGGGTCTCGGAAGCGAGCGGAACCAAAAGGCTTAATAGGGGGGTTGCGTGGCCCAGAGAGCGGCGAGTGGGGTTCCTTTTGGTGGACGAGTTGATAGTCAACGTCGAGTTCCTCCGAACGAGCGCGGGCCTTGTGGCCCGGGTGGCGTCGGACGCGAACGGCAAGCGGGAGTACCGCTCCCTTAACGCCAACTCTCTCATCGACATGGTGATCGACGACCTCCGAGAAGAAGTGGAATCCCTCCCCCCCAGGTGATGCCTGGCCCAAAGAAGATGACAAACGATAGGGAACGCTCTCCGGTAGGGACGGTCGTCGAAGGCGCCTTCACGAAGGTCTGGGGCGAGGACACTGTGGTCGCCATCATCGGGCTGAAGGTCGAGACCACCGAGGCCGACCATGTGGCCACCGAAGTCTCCAAGTTCAGCGAGGTGGAGGACGTCTACCTCGTCACCGGCGACATCGACATCTTTCTCAAGGTCCGCTTTCCCCACTACGGGGACCTCAAGGAGTTCGTTCTCCACCGGCTGCCCGACGTGCGCGGGATCCGGGAATCCAAGACGCTGCTCGTCGTGACCTCCTACAAGGAGAGCGGGGAACGGAGGGCCAGCGCATGACGTTTGCCTCCCGGTCCGACAAACCTGTCGCCGCTCCTCCCTTCGGAGCGGCCAACTCCCCGGTCATCGCACCCCAGTCCCCGGAGATCCGCGGGGTCGCCGAGACGCTCGCCGACCTGGCCCAGGACCTGACACTTCCAAAGAACTTCCGAAAGGGAGCTCAGACCGCGCTTGAGGAACTCCGTAAGGACGGGGTTGACGTCGATGTGCGGGTCGCCACTGCGGTAAGCATCCTGGACGACCTCGCCAACGACTCCAACCTCCCGGTCCATGGTCGAACGTCTCTCTGGTCAGTGATAAGCCGTCTGGAGAGTTTGCCGTGAAGTGGGGGTGGGTCCGTAGCTCAGCCCGGCTGATCTCAGGGAACTACCTGGGGTCCGGGAAAGAGCATCCGGCTTTTAACCGGTTGGTCCGGGGTTCGAAAGGCGAGGCGCATCCGTGCGAGATCGCCCGGCATTCCCCGCGGGCCCGCTCCGCTTCACTCTGCCACTCGGAGGGATAATTCGATGCCAGCACGTACTTCCAAAAAGAAGAGCAAGCAGCAACGCGGGAAAGAGGCCCTTCAGGAAGGGGATTTCGTCCGGCACAACATGGTGCCCGTCCACATCCTGCTTTCGGTGGACGAGGGGAGCCAGGTGCTCCAGCGGTTCTCCACCACCGCCGACAAGCTCCCGAAGATCACGCTCTACGATCCCGGTCTCGCGACGGACCCCGTCTACCGGGCGGCCATGCAGGCGAACGAGAACCTCGTGGGACGGGTCGTTCGCATCAAGCGGGTGTCCCCCACGTCCGGCGAGGCCGTGACGTACCGCATCATCGTTGAAGGTAAACTCGAATAAGGAGGTTCAGAACATGAGAGAGATCATCAGTGCGTTCTTCCGTGAGCGATCGGCCGTCAACCACCACCTGGCCAGCTTCAACGATTTCATCCCGTCCCCGGAGAACCCCTTCTCCCGGATGCAGATGGTCGTCGACGAGGCCCGTCTGAGCGAGGATTCCTCCGAACGGGGGGTCATCAAGCTCGATGTGGAGAAGACGAAGAGTTCCATCTACGTGCGTGTCGGCCGCCGGCGGGACCAGCGGACCGGTGCGATCGACCCCACCGCGGAGCCCACCATCTTCGTCGGGCCGCTCCAGGGCAAGCAGCCCGTGGACACCAAGCCCGCGATCTCCCCTCCGACCCCCATGGAGGCCCGCCTGAGGAACCTCACGTACCAGGCCCCCGTCTACCTCAAGGTCACCGTCGTCGAGAACGGCGTCGAGCGCGAGTCCGAGATGGTCCACATCGGCGACATGCCGATCATGGTCCGTAGCCGGCTCTGCAGCCTCAGCAAGGCGAACATGGAACGCACCTGCGGGATGCCCCTCACCGACGAGGAGTACCGCGCCCGCCTCATGGAATACAACGAGGATCCCTACGACCCCGGCGGCTACTTCATCATCTCCGGCACCGAGCGGGTCATCATCTCCCTCGAGGACCGGGCGAGCAACCGGATCTTCGCCGAGCTCAGCGACCGGTACGGCACCGTGCCCATCGAGAGCGCCCGTATCTTCTCCCAGCGCGGCGGATACCGCAGCCCCCTCACCGTCGAGAAGAAGAAGGACGGCGTACTGCAGGTCTCGATCCCCTCCACCGCTGGCCAGATCCCCTTGGTCATCCTGATGAAGGCCCTCGGGATGGCGAACGATGAGGAGATCGAGCAGGCGGTCCTCGCCGAACTCCTGCCCCTGGACGAACCCTTCGTCCAGACCATGAAGCACATCCTCAACGTGAACCTGGAAGACGCGGCGAGCCCGAAGGCGTACCCGCCCGAGGGGATCTCCACCCCGGAGGACGCCCTCCTCTTCCTCGAGAAGAAGTTCGCCACCGGCCAGGCCAAGGAGTACCGGACCAAGAAGGTCGCCGGGATCCTCGACCACCTCGTCCTGCCCCACCTGGGGGACATGCCCCAGGACCGTCTCAAGAAGGCCCTCTATCTCGGCCGCATCGCGCGTACGGTCCTCGAACTCAACCTCGACATGAGAAAGGAGGACGACAAGGACCACTACGCCAACAAGCGGCTCAAGCTGGCGGGGGACCTCATGGAAGACCTCTTCCGGGTGGCCTTCACCATGCTCCTCAAGGACCTCAAGTACCAGCTCGAGCGCTCCTTCGCCCGGAAGCGGGACCTTCGGGTCTCCTCGGCGATCCGTCCGGACCTCCTCACCCAGCGCATGGTCCATGCCCTGGGAACGGGGAACTGGGTCGGTGGACGGGCCGGCGTCTCCCAGATGCTGGACCGCACCAGCTACGTCTCCACGTTCTCTCACCTGCGCCGCGTGACCAGCCAGCTCACCCACAGCCAGCCGCACTTCGAGGCGCGCGATCTTCACCCCACGCAGTGGGGCCGGCTCTGCCCGAACGAGACCCCGGAAGGACAGAACTGCGGACTCGTCAAGAACTACGCCCTCATGGTCGACGTTTCCGAGGGCGCGGACGACGAGGAGGTCGCCCTCGTGCTCCGGGACCTAGATACCCGGGACCTCGGCTCCCAGATGGCCTCCGAGAAGGGCAGCGCCCGGGGAGGCAAGCGGGCGGCCCGTGTCTTCGTTAACGGGAACCTCATCGGTCTTCACCCGGACCCTGTGACGCTCGTCGCAGAGATCCGGAACCGCCGGCGCTCCGGCAACCTCTCCCCGGCCCTGATGCACCGGGGTAGCGAGATCAACGTCCGCTACGATGAGTCCATGAACGAGGTCATCGTGAACTGCGACAGTGGGCGGCTCCGACGCTCCCTCATCGTGGTCTCGGGCGGTGTCCCCCGCGTCACCCGCCAGGATATGGACCTGCTCGCCCAGGGCAGCATGACCTACTCGGAGCTCGTCCGCAACGGGAAGATCGAGTGGCTCGACGCCGAGGAGGAGGAGGATGCCCTCGTGGCGATCCAAGCCTACGAGACCCCCGAACGGTGCCCCGAGTGCTCGCACACCCTCTCCAAGAAGGATGTCCAGTGGCAGAACGCCGGATCCAAGGACCCTCAGGCGCTCCTCAAGTGCGCCTTCTGTGGCGGGACCTTCAAGTCCTCCCTCAAGATCTCCAAGGACACGACCCACCTCGAGGTCGACCCCTACCTCATCACGGGCGTCGCCGCCGGTCTCATCCCCTACGCGGAGCACAACTCTGCCCCGAGGAACACCATGGGCGCCGCGATGGCCAAGCAGTCGCTCGGGCTCGAGTCGGTGAACTACCGGTACCGCCCCGACACCCGCGGGCACGTCCTCCACTACCCTCAGGCTCCCCTCGTCGCGACCGAGACGCAGCGGTACACGCACTTCATGGAACGGCCCGCCGGACAGAACTTCGTGGTCGCCGTGCTCTCCTTCGAGGGCTACAACATGCAAGATGCCATCGTGATCAGCAAGGGGGCGATCGAGCGCGGGCTCGGACGGTCCTCCTTCTTCCGGACGTACCGCGCCGAAGAGCGCAAGTACCCCGGCAACCACGATGACCGCTTCGAGATCCCCCGGCCCGACGTGGCCGGTGCCCGGGTCGACACCGCCTACCGTCACCTGGCCGAGGACGGGCTGATCTTCCCCGAGCTCGCGGTGACCGAGGGGGATGTCCTCATCGGCAAGACCTCCCCGCCCCGTTTCCTCGAGGAAAAGACGGACCTCCTGACCCCGCAGAAGCGGCGGGAGAGCTCCGTGACCGTACGGGCCGGCGAGGGCGGTTTCGTGGACTCCGTGACGCTGACCGACGGGGAGAACTTCTCCAAGCTCGTCAAGGTCAAGGTCCGCAATGAGCGGATCCCTGAGCTCGGCGACAAGTTCGCTTCCCGGCACGGACAGAAGGGGGTCGTGGGACTCATCGTGCCCCAGGAGAACATGCCCTTCACCCGGGACGGCATCCAGCCGGATGTCATCATCAACCCGCACGCCATCCCTTCCCGGATGACGGTCGCCCACATCCTCGAGATGATCGGGGGCAAGATGGGGGCCAAGATGGGCCGCTTTATCGATGGGACGCCCTTCTCTGGAGACCGCGAGGACGCGATCCGTGACTCCCTGCGCGAGATGGGATTCCACTCGAACGGCCGGGAGGTCATGTGGGACGGGCTCACCGGACGCCGCCTGCGGGGCGAGGTCTTCATGGGGGTCATCTTCTACCAGAAGCTCCACCACATGGTGGCCAACAAGCTCCACATGCGCTCGCGCGGACCGGTCCAGATCCTCACGCGGCAGCCGACCGAGGGACGCAGCCGCCAGGGAGGTCTCCGGTTCGGAGAGATGGAGCGCGACACGCTCATCGGCCACGGGGCCGCCATGGTCATCAAGGACCGCCTGCTGGACGAATCCGACCGGACCGTGCAGTACGTCTGCGGGAACCCGTCCTGCGGACACATCGCCATCATGGACTCGCGCGCCCGCGCCCTCCGGTGCCCGGTGTGCGGCAACACGTCCGCCATCTACCCGGTCGAGATCAGCTACTCGTTCAAGCTGCTCTTGAACGAGCTCATCAGCATGGGCGTCGTGATGCGGATCAATATGGAGGATATCCGGTAAGGTGGACCATGGGGATCGATCTTTCTAAGCGGATCAAACTGCTTCAGTTCGCCCTGCTCTCCCCCGAGGAGATCCGACGGATGTCCGCCGTGAAGGTCATCACGGCCGACACCTACGACGACGACGGCTACCCCATCGAGATGGGGCTCATGGACATGCACCTCGGCGTCATCGAGCCGAACCTCCGCTGCAAGACCTGCGGGGGACGGGTCAACGACTGCCCGGGACACTTCGGGGTCATCGAGCTCGCCATGCCGGTCATCCACGTCGGCTACGCCAAGGAGATTCGCCGGCTCCTGCAGTCCACCTGCCGGGCCTGCGGGCGGGTCCTCGACGTCGGGACCACCTCGGTCCCCGCGATGGTGGACGGCTTCGGCGGTTCCTCCGTGATGAAGTTCACCGAGGAGAAGCACTGCCCCCATTGCAACGAGACCCAGCAGCGCATCACCCTTGACAAACCGACGACCTTCCGTGAGGGTGGCCACAAGATCACCCCGAAGGAGGTCCGCGGGCGCCTGGAGCGCATCCCGGACAGCGACCTTCCCCTCCTGGGTCTGGACCCCGTTTCGGGCCGGCCCGAGTGGATGATCCTCACCGTCCTGCCCGTACCGCCCATTTCCGTCCGGCCCTCCATCACCCTGGACAGTGGCGAACGGAGCGAGGATGACCTGACCCACAAGCTCGTGGACGTCCTCCGGATCAACCAGCGGCTCCGTGAGAACCGGGACCTGGGTGCCCCGCAGCTCGTCGTCGAGGACCTCTGGGAACTTCTCCAGTACCACGTCACGACCTACCTGGACAACCAGACCTCGGGGATCCCCCCGGCGCGGCACCGTTCGGGCCGCCCGCTCAAGACCCTCGTGCAGCGCCTCAAAGGGAAGGACGGCCGGTTCCGTTCGAACCTTTCCGGTAAGCGGGTCAACTTCTCGGCGCGTACGGTCATCAGCCCGGACCCCTATCTCTCCATCAACGACGTCGGGATCCCCTGGGAGGTCGCCCGCGCTCTCACCGTCCCGCTCACCGTCACCCCGTACAACGTGGAACAGGCCAAGGAGCTCGTCAAGCGGGGGAAAGCCCCGGTGGCGGACGACGCGACCTACCTTCCGGGCGTCAACTACGTGATCCGGGAGGACGGCCTCCGCATCAAGGTCATGGAGAAGAACGCCGAATCGCTGGCGGAGATGGTCGTGCCCGGGTGCACGATCGAGCGCCAGCTGATGAACGGCGACATCGTGCTCTTCAACCGGCAGCCCTCGCTGCACCGGATGAGCATGATGGCCCACTTCGTCCGCGTGCTCCCCTACAAGACCTTCCGGTTCAACCTCTGCGACTGCACCCCCTACAACGCTGACTTCGACGGGGATGAGATGAACCTCCACGTCATCCAGGGCCAGGAGGCCCGTGCTGAGGCCAAGGTCCTGATGCGGGTGGAGCAGCACATCCTCTCCCCGCGGTTCGGAGGTCCCATCATCGGGATGATCCACGACCACATCACCGCCTCGTTCCTTCTGACCTACAAGAACCCGCGGTTCACGCGGGCCGAGGCCACGTACCTCCTGTCGAAGACCCGGCTCGAGCTCCCCGAACCCGCCGGGGTCACCCGGAACAAGGAGCCCTTCTGGACCGGCAAGCAGCTCTTCAGTCTCACCCTCCCGAAGGACCTCAACGTGGAGTTCCGGAGCAACATCTGCTCCCACAAGAGCAAGGACCCGAAGGTCCACGAGGAAGACGACTGCTATGTCCAGATCGAGAACGGGGTCCTCAAGCGCGGCACCATCGATGCCCGGGCCATCGGCCAGGGAAAAGGGGTCGTGCTCGACCTCATCACGCGGGACTACGGCTCGGCCGCCGCACGGGAGTTCCTCGACACGATGAGCCGCCTGTCGATCACCTCGATGGGGCTCTTCGGCCTCTCCACTGGGATCGACGACGAGGACATCTCGGAGACCGCCCACCGCGACATCACCAAGGTATTGGAGAAGTCCCGGGAGGAGGTCGACGCACTCGTCGAACAGTTCCGGAAGGGCGAGCTCGAGCAGATGCCGGGCCGCAGCCTCGACGAAACGCTCGAAGTGCTGGTCCGCAAGGTGCTCGGGTTGGGACGTGACGAGGCCGGTAACCTGGCCGGCAAGCAGCTGGGTCTCGACAACCCGGCCGTGATCCTCGCGAAGTCCGGGGCCCGTGGCTCCATGCTCAACTTGACCCAGATGGCCGGTGCCGTCGGGCAGCAGTCGGTCCGTGGGGAGCGGCTCCTCCGGGGCTACTACAACCGGACCCTCCCCCACTTCCACCGGGGCGAATTGGGCGCGAGCGCGCGCGGTTTCGTCAGCTCGAGCTACAAGTCCGGGCTCTCGCCCACCGAGTACTTCTTCCACAGCATGGGAGGTCGGGAGGCTCTGGTCGATACCGCCGTCCGTACCAGCCGCTCGGGATACATGCAGCGCAGGCTCATCAACGCCATGGAAGACGTCCATGTGGACGAGGATGGGACCGTGCGGAACACCGCCGGCTCGATCCTGCAGTTCCGCTACGGCGACGACGGGATCGACCCTTCCCGTTCCATGCAGGGACAATCCTTGGATGTGGACGACGTGCTCGAGCACGTGCTCGGGCGCAGATACCGCGCCCTGAGGGAGCTCGCCACCGGTAAGGCTGCGCCCGGGACGGGTGTCCTGGACGAGGGTGAGCTAGACCTTCTGGCCGAAGCCCAGACCGAGGACGAACTCGACGAAGAACTCCAGGAAGAGGAAGGTGCGGAGACCGACGAGTCCCCGGACCTGGAGGAATGAGGTAATCTCCATGACCGAGGAAATTCAGAAGAACCACGCAGCGCTGAGGGCCAAGTTGGAGAAGCAGACCCGGGAAGCGGGAGTGCCCCTCCCCGAATCCGCGCTCCAGAAGATCGCGGACCTCACCCGGACCATGAAGCTCTCCGACGAGGATGTCAAGGGCATCGTCACCGAGGTCACGACCCGGCTCCGGAAGGTCCTCGTGGACCCCCACGAGTCGGTCGGGATCATCGCCGCCCAGAGCATCGGTGAACCCGGTACCCAGATGACGCTGCGAACGTTCCACTACGCAGGGGTCGCTGAGATGAACGTTACCCTCGGTCTGCCCCGCCTCATCGAGATCGTCGACGCCCGACGCGCCCCCTCCACCCCTACGATGACCGTCTACGCCGCGAAGGAGCTCCGGGAGGACCGCAAGAAGGTCCAGGATATCGCCCTCAAGATCGAGCTCACCGCCCTCCCCAACGTCGCCTCCATCGGCAGCATGGTGGAGAAGATGAAGGTCGTGGTGAACCCGAACCGGCACCTCATGGAGTCCCGGGGGATCAACCGCGACATCCTCTACCAGGCGATCGTTGAGCAGCTCGGTGACAAGAAGGGATTCACGGTCTCGAGCGGGAGCGGCACTGGCGAGGAGCGCACCATCGATGTGACCCTCAAGGAAGACGCCGAGGAGGAGACCCCCTATCGGCGGCTCCTCGAGGCGGCCGACGAGCTTCGTGCGGTCAAGATCGGCGGGCTCCCCGGCATCACCCGGGCGCTCATCCGCAAGGAAGATTCGGGCGAGTATGTCATCTACACAGAAGGCTCGAACCTTGCGGAAGTCCTCAAGATCCCGGGCGTGGACCGGCAGCGGACCACGACGAACTCGGTCTTCGAGATCTACAGCGTGCTGGGCATCGAGGCGGCCCGCACGGCCATCATCGAGGAGGCGAACCGTACCCTCTCCGAACAAGGGCTGAACGTGGACATCCGGCACATCATGCTGGTCTCGGACGTGATGACCAACGAGGGCGTCATCCAGGCCATCGGCCGCCACGGTATCTCCGGGAGGAAGTCCAGCGTGCTCGCACGGGCGGCCTTCGAGATCACCGCAGCCCACCTGCTCCGCGCCGCGATCACTGGGGAGGTGGACGAGCTCAAGGGCGTTGCCGAAAACATAATAGTAGGTCAGCCCATCACCATCGGCACGGGGGCTGTCAAGACGATCTACGCCCCTCCAAAGGGAAAGGCAAAGGGAGAGTAAGCGGACATGGATGTAGCACACGCATTGAAACTGGCGCTCACGACGGGAAAGGTCAAGATCGGGCTCTCGGAGTCGCTCCAGAGCGCGACCGCGGGAGAGGCGAAGCTGCTGGTAGTCGCTTCGACGTGCCCGGACGAGAAGCTCCTCAAACAGCCGAAGTTCGGCGCCGTCCAGATCTACCACTACGAGGGATCGGCCTCCGAGCTCGGAGCCGCCTGCGGGAAACCCTTCCCGATCTCCTCGCTGGCCATTCTGGACGCGGGGTCCTCCGCCATACTGAGCGTCGAACCCCGCTAAGGTTCGGTGACGAGCCTCACCTTCGACACGGACACCCTGGGTTACATGCGTGTCCTCGAGGACACCACGGGCGTACGCCCGGTGGACTGTCTCGTGGCCGAGGGAAAGATCGTATTCCTGGTCCCCTCGAAGGACCTGCGCCGCGCCATCGGGGCCAAGGGTGAGCGGGCCCAGCAGCTCAAAAGCGCGATGAAGCGCGAGATCCAGGTGATTGCCTTCTCCGAGGACGCGGAGGAGCTCATTCTGAACATCTTCTTCCCCTACTCCCCCGTCGGAGTGACGCTCACCGCGCACCCGGGAGGCGGGCGACACGCCACCGTCCAGGTCTCCGAAGGGTGGAAGGCTCGTGCTATCGGCAAGGAAGGAAAGCAGCTCAAGATCGCCCGGGCCGTCCTGGTGCGCCACAGCGACGTCGTCTCGGTCAGCGTAGCTTAGTCCTGACGACCGCCCCGTACCCTTTTTTCCTCAATGATACGACAACAAAAGCGTTATAACTATGGCTTCCATAGTGAGGCCATGAGCTTGCCGCAGAAGGACGTCCCCGTGCTGCCCTGGAACGAACGCTTTGGTCAGAATCCCTCGGAGGAAGTTGTCGAGGAGACGGTTCGGAACCTTCGGGAGCGCGGTCACACCGTGATCGTCGTGAAGACCCGCGAGGAAGCCGCCCAGGCGGTTCGCGGGCTCTTGCCGGAGGGAGCCGAGGTCTTCAATGCCACCTCCCGGACGCTCGACGAGATCGGGATCTCGGAGGAGCTCGCGGCCGAGGGCAAGTACCATTCCCTGCGCGCCCAGGTCGCCAAGATGGACCGGGCGAAGGAAGGACATGCCATCCACAAGCTCCTCGCCGCTCCCGACTATGTGGTCGGAAGCGTCCACGCCGTCACGCAGAAGGGGGACCTGGTCATCGCCTCGGCCACGGGGAGCCAGTTGGGCCTCTACGCGTACACTGCGGGCAAGGCCATCTGGGTCATCGGGACCCAGAAGATCGTTCCTGACCTCGATTCCGCGTTCCACCGGGTGCACGAGTACTCGTACCCGTTCGAGGACGCCCGGGCGCGTAAGGCCTACGGGCGCCCGAGCTCCGTCAACAAGCTGCTCGTCATCCACCGCGAGGCCATCCCCGGGCGGACAACGGTCGTCCTCGTGCGGGAGCACCTCGGGTTCTGAGTACCTGTTCGGGTCTTGTTCTGCTGTCCCACGCCTTTTGTGCGATGAAGAGGAAGGGTGGAGCAGCAAAAGGGGGCCCGAACCCCTTTGGACATTGGTTTATATGGGTCCTGACCATCAAAAGGATATCGACCCTAGCTTCCGACCGTGATGGTGGATATCCCTGGGGCCGACGAACAGACGGGGGAGGAGATGGAGCGCGAGGGGGAGACTTTACTGTGAGCCAGTATCGACCCCTCTCCTCCAGGCTCGAAGTATGACGAAGGAGAAGCTTCCTGAGATGTCTCTCGAGTCCCCGATGACGAGCGACCCTTCCGAGCCCACCGTTGTCTGCAAGTTCAGTATCCCTCTTCCCAGGGATTCCTGCGTCTTCGAGTACATCTCGCGGAAATATCCCGCGGTCACCATCCACTACCTCAGCGCGATGATCACTGGGAAGGACGAGTTGACCTCGGACGCCGAGTTCATCGGGGAGGGCGTGGACGAGCACCTGATCGACGAGATGCGGGAGCACCAGGGGACCATCCAGGTGAGCCCCTTGACGTGCCAGCCGGGAAAGGCCAGCTATCGGATCGTAGAGCCCCTCTGCCCTTCCATCGGGTTGCTGCGGGAACTTCGCTTGCTTCCGCGCTATCCTTTTCCCATCCTCGACGGAAGCTGCCACGTCGTCATCGCAGGGCCCGAGTCGAGGGTCCGGCAACTCCATGCCCGGCTCCGCCGGTCGATCCCGGGGACGGAGCTTCTCTCGGTGCGGCGGGAAGAGGAGGCGGGATCGGCGCTCCTCACGGCCCATCAGTACGAAGTGTTGAAACGCGCCGTGAGGGAAGGCTATTACGAAGTTCCCCGGCGGGCTTCGCTGAAGGAGCTGGCGGAGATGATCGGTATCTCGAAGTCCTCCCTGTGGGAAACCCTCGCGACCATTGAGAAGAAGCTTTTCACCGCCATCCAGGACAGTTCTCGTACGTTGTAGTCCCTCGACCCGATCCCATTCGTTGGGCGGGGCTCTGCAGGTCGTTCCTTTCGCGCCTGCACGGGCTGAGAGTCCCAATCGTGCACAGTACCCGCTCCGCTGGATTGGGGAGGAGCTCAGATGCCAGGAATCTGACGACCTTTACGTGCTGATGACGCGGGCCACCCGGAAGTTGCCCTTGTCCACGATGAGAGAGAAGAGATTGGTCGAGTGGTTGGTCGACCGCATCTTCACGATCCGGAGCCGGCGTTGGACCGTTTCCTCGTTCACCTTGGCCATCATAAGGTGAATGATGCCGTCGGCAAGGTAGTCCTCGCCCTTGGACCCGAAGCCGGTCTCGCCGCCCTTAACCTCGGTCACGAGAAGGGAGGTGACGCCGAGCTCGCGGAGCCATTCGTAGAACTGAAAGAGGTCGGCCCTCGGGTTCTTGAATTCGGAGAGGGTCTCGAGCACCGGGAGCGAGTCCAGGATGAGGATCTCGTAGCCGTTCGAGTCCTTCATGTTCTGGGCGTACATCTTCACGATCTCGAGCCAGGAATTGGTCTGCAGTTCCTTCCCGAGGTTCTTTCTCAGGAGGCCGATGTCCACGATGGAGACCTTATCCCCGACGTTCTCGATCCGCATCCCGAGGCCTTCCATGTTGCGGATGAGGCTCTGGCGGGACTGTTCCATGGTGATGTAGAGGGTCTTCTTGTTCTCCTTGATGGCGTTGTTGTACGCCATGTGGTAGGTGACGGAACTCTTCATCGTCCCGGCCTCACCGGCCATCAGCACAAGATTTCCCGTCGGGATCCCGCCCTCCATCTTTTCGTCGAGTCCTTCGATGTAGGTCTTGATCCTTGGGCCGCCAGGAGTCTCCTTTCCCTTCATGGACGTGCGGAAGGGGGGAAGTTCTGGCACTGCTTAAACTCTTCGCTGCCCCACCGCCGAGGGCCATCGGCGGAACCGTACCTGCCTACTTTGCGATCCGTTGGGCCAGGAGCTTGAGGGCCTTGGAGAGCCGCTCGCGTTCTTTCGTGGGGAGGGAGCTCGCCTCTTCCTGGGCCGCCTCCATCTCCTTCCAGGCATCCTCCAAGTTGCCTACCAGTTCGTTCAGGCGGGAGAGGACCAGGTGGTGCAGCGGACCCCCGGAGGGGATCGACCGTACCTCCTCCAGTGCACCCTTCGGGTTGCCGATCTCGCCATGGACCAGTGCTAGGATGAGCCGCGCCTCGTCGAGCATCGTGCTCTCCCCGGAGAGGAGGAACCGGTTGACGGCGAGCGAAAGGTTCACTTTCGCATCCTCCCAGCGCTTGCGTTCCACGTTGATACGGCCCAGCGTGAGAAGGGCCCGCCCCGCGGTTCCGAGCGAGTCGAACCGCTCGCTGTACTGCAGGGAACGGAGCGCCATCTCTTCGGCCTCGGGCAACCGGCCGGCGGTGAGATCGACCTGGGCGATGGAGTGCATGTGACCGGCCGCTCCCAGCAGGTCCCCCTGCTCGAAGGCCGCTGCCACGGCCTCCTGGAAGTAGGCCCGTGCCTTCTCCAACTCCCCGAGTCGCTGCTCCACCCTTCCCATCCCCTCACAATGGAAGGGAAGGTATTGCAGCAAGTGAAGCTTCTGGGCGAGTTTTCGTCCTTCAGCGAACGCCTTTCGAGCTTCCTCGACCTCCCCTTTCCCGAGGAGGGACCATCCGAGGTGCTCCAGGGCGCGCACCCTCCAGGCTTGCAGCTTCTCGTCGGAGCCCAATTGCTCCAGCACTGTCCTAGTGGTGGTGGCCGCCGTCTCGGGATCTCCGGAAAGCATCTCGAGCTCCGCCCGGAGGATCTCGGTCGACAGGCGGAGGGGACGAAGTTCCGTCTCGTCACCTTCCTCGAATTCCTTTGCCAGGGAATCCAGGAGCAGCTTGGCCTCGCTGAGCCTGCGTTCGGACAGGTAGATATCGGCCAGGGCGCGCTTGATCCGGAGGGCAAACAGTCCCGGCGAGGCGGTCTTCAGAAGTTCCCTCAGCAAGTGTCCGGCATTCTCGTGATCCCCCTGAGAGTCGACGGTCTCTGCGAGTGCCAGCAGGTTCTCGAAGACGCGCTCCCTCCCGTGGGACCTCGGTCCCACGAGCTCGAGGGCCCACATGGCGAACCGCCGCACGGCTTCTCCGTCCCCCTCGGAAAGGGCCTGCTCGGCGGCCTTTAGGAGCCATGGGATGCCTTTGGTCCCTTCTCGGGCTTCGAAGTAAAGCCGCCCTATGGTGCCGGCATCCAGCGGGTGGGACCATTTCCACCAATCTGCGAGTTCGTTCGCGAGGGAGGACATCCGCTCGAAAACGAGGTTGTCCAGGAGGACCTCCTGCAAGTAGGGGTGGGTAAAGGTCCAAGCACCGTCCCGTCCTTCGAGGGCCCGGAGGATGCGGTGCTCGCTTTCCAGAGCCAGAAGGGCTGGCTGGGCCTGGGCAGGAGGTTGGCCCAGGGCTGCGGCGACCGCGTCGCGCTCGAATGAGGGACCGATGATCGCGCTCGCCTCCAGCACTTCTCGCACGTCGGTCTCCAAGTCGTTCAGCAGGGAAAGGATCAGATGGCGCAGTCCCTGGCGGAAGAAGGATTTGAGGGCGGGAGGGCTCCCGGGCCCGGCCCGCGATTCATCCTTGAGGGCCCAGCTTCCGTCCTCCGGACGAATCACCTTGTTTCTCCGGAGGCTGCGTACCATCTCCAGCGTCATCAACGGATTCCCGGAGGATTTCTCCGCGAGTTCGGTGAGGACTCGCTCCTGGACCGCCATCCCTGCGCGATACGACCCGAGCTCCCCCCGCACAAGCTCCCGGATGTCACTGGGGGGAAGGGGGGCGAGGGAAAGTCGGGAGAGATATCCTTCCTTTGCAAGGGTGTCGAGGGATTCGTTCAGTCGGGCGTTGCCGGTCACATCTCCCCCCCACTCGGAGGTGCGCGTTGCTCCGAGGATGAGGACGGGAAGGTGGCGGGTGTTGCGCACGAGGAACGAAAGGGTCGCTGCGGAGGCAGGATCGGCCCATCCCAGGTCCTCGAGGACGAGCAGCACGGGCCCTTTCCTGCACAGTCCCTCCAACCGTTCGAGGTAGGCGAGCATGCGCACTTGCGGCGAGAGGAACGAAGGGGTCGGCGCAGCCTTCTGCAAAAAGGAGGATTCCTGGGATGGGATCAACTCACCCTCCCCCTCGATGAGCGCACGTTCCCGGGGCTCAAGGCCGTTGGGGTTGAACGAGAACATGATCTGACCTCCGTTGCTTTCCGCCGATTCCCGGAGGAACTGAAGCAGGCGCAGTACGGAAAGGAAGCTGTTCTGCACCACAAGAAATTCCAGATTCGCCACCAAGACGAGGCTCCCTGGCGAACTGCGAAGGAAGGCCTCAATGCGTTCTCCCAGAGCATCCAGAGCGGTGGGAGAGAGCGCGTCCTTACCCTCTCCACGGCTCAGGTGAAGCACCTGCAGAGAACAATCTCCCTGGGGGGCCTTCTCCTTGATGGTCGAGGGACGGTCCCGTGAGATGACGAGGGTGTTCCTCGTCACAGAGAGTTCGCGCAACACCTCCCATATCTTCTTCGGGCGCTCCTCCTCCACCATCTGGATGGCCGATCGCCCGATGCGCGAGGTTTCCTTCTGCGTGTCGGTCGGAATCCGGGGAAATGCCTCCTCGAAAACTTGGAAAGAGGACAGGGGAGTGCGGGTGGAGCTTCCCCAGAACCTCTGGAACCCTGTCTCGATCGCCTCGTTCGCGAAGGCCCTTAGCAGACGGCTCTTCCCTATCCCTACAGGGCCGGAGACCACCCAGAATGATCCCTCTCCCGCGGAACTTCTCCGCAGCCCCTCCCGCAAGCGGGAAAGCTCCGTCTTGCGGCCGATGAAGGGGGCCTCGGGGACAGGATCCATCGATTCTTCCGCGGTTTCGAAACCCTAGAAATGTAAAAGCCCTCGCATCTCGTAAAGGTCTTGTTGGGGACCGCCTGAGTGCTCCCCGTTGGTTCGCTTTGTTCTCTCAGGGCCTAGGGAAGGCTCCAGCGGGACCGGGTCGCGTCTCATACCTTTAAATATCTCCACGGAGTCGGCTGCGGACGTAGCGGGGTAGGGTAGTCAGGTCATCCCGACGGGCTCATAACCCGTAGATCCATGGTTCAAATCCATGCCCCGCTATGTCCATCCTGACATCCACCTCTCTCGAATATTCTACCCTCGGAGGGTATGAATTCATCTGAATAGGACTGATTGGACGCTTGGGGACGACTGCCTCGCGACCCGAGATTCCGGGCACTAGAAGGGGTGGGTTGCGACCCATAGGGGTCAGCCATCAATCGATGACTGTGAGTTCGTTACACACCGAGCTTTCGGGCCATTTCAATTGAAGGACGCGCCTTCAGGGGGCACCTTTCATCGATGAACAACTCCCTTGCCTGGTCGTAGGAGAGTTCCATCGGAAAATGATTGGCGCGGAGAATGACTTGAGTGACACCGATGACAGGGTCATGAAGATCATTCCACTCAAAGAACCTCTTTATCAGTTTCTTGCGGCTAGTGCTTCGCTGATAGTAAATGATTCCTTTTTCGCCAAGGACGACTCCATAATTGAGGCTGCTGTAGACCAACACACGCCACACCACGTTCCCAAGAAGAAACTCGAATATGACTATCGCAACAACAACCCACCCGGGTTCTCCCCATGAAAGTATTTGATATGTTGAATAGTAGACTATGGGCAAGAACACCGACCAGAGAAACAAACCTGATGCAAGAACCACTCTCCCCAATTTTGGTCTGAAGATGTTGGGTTCCGTAACGGAGTTCTTGTCTACAACCTTGGCGTCACCCGCGATGGCATACGGCAAGCGCGATTTTGCGTCTTCAGGCTTTTTTGACGCTGGTTCGGTTCCGACGGTTGCGTTCATTAACATCCGGCCGCCACTTGGATCAAGTTCGCAGTTGTTCCAATTGCTCCCAGGGCCTCCCCAGTGATGGTGGTGTCAAGAAGGCCGGGGGGTTCCGCAAGAGCTGGTCGTTTGAAGAGAAGTGCGTATCCGCCTATCACCAGCCCTGCCGTTCCTAGTAAGAGTCCAATGATGTTCATGACGTGGGCCATTCCACCCTGGATGATGCCGATAGGAGGAGGAAGAGTGTGTAGAGCAATCAGAAGTGAGATGGCATCCATGACGAAAGATAACGTGGGCAACATGGCAATCTCGGCTCCAGGTGTTGTTCGTGCAGTGACCAAGAGGTCCAGCATGTACCTGGCTCCCGTCATGTCTCCGTAGAACTGATAACTAGCGAGGGTTACCCCGAAAGCGGTCAGAAGTGTCGCAATGATACTTCCGCAGACTGGACTGCTACCCTGAAAGACCATACTTGGGTGGGAGCCACCTCCTGTAACATTGTAGTAGTGCCAAGCCGCACTAATCACCCCGGGGGACATGAAAATGGATGGTATCAGACTTGACAAGAAACCGATGAAGCTTGAGAGGATGGTTCCGATGACGACCGTCTCTAACGCATCCTCTACGAATGAAGTTCCAGGCACCAGAACGCTTGCCACACCAAAGGCGATTTCGACAAGAACTCCCAAACCAAGCGCAACGAAAATTGGCGTCTGACCTAAGAGGTTATCGATGAGCGGGAACACTTGGGATGGGGAGGGTGTCTTCGACTTGTTCTGATCTGACCAGAGTGGCCCGAAATCGGTCCAGAGACTGGATATGTAGGTTCCCATTGAATTGGTAATCGCACTTACGATAGGTTTTAGGAGGGTCTCAATGGCATTCAAAACGAACGCGAGCAGCGCCTGCAGCGCCGCCTCCAGCGCGTGCCCCACCTCGCCGAGGAAGTGGACAGAAGCCTGCACGAAGACCATGGCGACGTGGGCGAGGCCCTCCCGGATGTGGTTGAAGTAGGCCGCAGCGGCGAGGAAAGCGTCCCAGGCCAGCCCGACCAGGGCGTGGACCAACGCCGCGAGGTGGGTGACGAGCGCGGCGATCACCCCACTGAAGGAGTTCCAAAGACCCGCAAAGAAGGCGAAGAGGTCGTGGGGATGCAGGCGAAGGGCGAGGAAGGCCGCAGCCCCCGGGAGCGTGGGAACGCATACCGAGCAGGATGCACCGAAAACACCGGAGTCGGGCTGGGAGGAGTTGGCCAGGACCGAGAGGACCACCGGGTTCAGTCCCAAGGTGGGGATCTGGTTGGTCACATCGACGAAGTATCCGTTGACCCCGAGCTCCCCGTTGGACAGGGTGGTGTTGTTGTCGAGGAGCCCCGCGAGGAGGTAAGTGAGGTTGGAGTAGGAGGTGAGGTTCAGGGTGACCACGGTCTGGACCGAGGGCGCAGCGCACCCAATGCAGGACTCGATGTTGGGGTTGGAGGGAACACCGCTCACCGAGAAGCTGAGCTGAGAGGTCCAGCCGTCGGTGGTGGAAATGGTGA
>JAKAYL010000012.1 GCA_021809545.1 Thermoplasmata archaeon | reverse complement strand
ACCGTTCCCGGGCGGAGGACCTGGAGAAGCTTCGAGGGAACCTTCCCGGGGTGCTCGTCCAGCCGACGAGCGCGGAGATGGAGCTCACCCTGCGGAAGGCCGCCAAGGCGGGGCTCGTGGACTATCTTCCCGGTTCCTCCTCCTTCACCGTGAAAGACCCTCCGCGTCTCAGCCCCCGGCAACGGGAGGCCCTGGACGCCATCCAAGCTTTCCTGACCGCTTGGAAGACCACCGGGGTCGTGGAGAGCCTCGAGAAGCTGGTCTTCGAAGGGCTGCACCTGATCACCATCTACCCCGTGGAGGACGAGTCCCGGTGGACGGACGGGAAGGGGCGGGTCCTCCCCGACGCCCATCTCGTCCCTGAGGGCATCACGGCCCAGCAGCTGGCCTACCGGGTCCACACGGACCTGGGAGAAGGGTTCGTACGGGCCATCGATGGTCGGACCCACCGGGCGCTCAGCGCGGACCACCCCCTGGTCGATGGGCAGATCGTCCGCATCGTCTCGCGGAAGTAGGGCCCCGGGGCTCTCTCAGTTGGTCTCGAGGCGAACTCCGCTTTCCGAGATCTTGACGATGAAGGGGACGGTCCCTTGCCGTGCGAAGGCCCGGGCCACGCGCGTTTCCTCTCCCGGCCGCGCCAGGGCGAGGAGCGAACCGCCCAGTCCCGCCCCCGTGATCTTGACCCCGAGGGCCACCTCCCGCACCGCCTCCGCGACCTCCTCGAGGCGAGGATTCGAGACGCCGAGCTCCCCGAGCCAATGGTGATTCTCTTTCATGAGGCGACCCACCTCTTCCCGGTCCCCTTTGAAGAGGGCGGCGATGCCCTTCTCGGTGATCGCGGCGATCTTCTCGACCACGGCGGTCCCGGACGTGGCCACCGTCTTCCCCACCGCGGAGACGACCTTGCCGGTCGCCTTCGGGCTCCCGGTGTACGCCACCACCCAGTCCCAACCCGGATCCGGGAGGCGGTCCACCTTCCAGGGTCCCTTTCCCCCGGTGGCGGGGATCTCCCACAGGCTCTTCCCGTAGCCCTTTCCCCCGACGCTCACGATCCCTCCGGCGCAGAGGGTGCTGGTGTCCACGGGACTCCCGACCCCTTGGGCCGAGAACTCAGCCTCGAAGGACCTCTTGGCCAGGGCTGCGCGATCGAGCGGAGAGCTCCCTTGGGAGAGGAGAGCGGCCGCAAGGCCGCACGTGACGGCGGCGGAGGAGCCGAGGCCCGAGGCCCGCGGAAGCGCGGATCGGACGTGCACATCGAGCCCCCGTCCCCCGCAGCAGCGCACCGTCTCCCGAAGGTAGGGGATCCTCTGGAAAGCTTCCGCCGAGCCCTCGAGGGTGCAGGGCTCCCGGTCGTAGGCCTGGGTCGTGACGGTGGTGGGAAGGTCCACCGCGAGCGAGACCGCGGGGAAACCGAAGACCACTGCGTGCTCCCCGAAAAGGATGGCCTTCCCGGGGGCGGTCGCGGTGCGTTTCCAGAGCGGTTTCACGTCCATTGCAAGTGCGGGGCAAGTCCCGGGTAGGGCCCCAGACTCTCACCGGAGCCCGCTATTTCACCCTTTGCCTCCCGACCTTCGACCCGGGCCTGGCCAGGCCGGAGAGCCCTCGCCCGCAACATTCTCAAGACTGTGGCTTCGGACGATATCTTGGGCTCGTGGTCCTCGCGCAGAGAAAGAGAGGGACCCGGCGAGAGGAACCGGGCTCCTAGGACTTGCCCTTCCCCGACGGCACACCCTTGTCACGACGAGGTGGCCGTGGGAGGGGCACCTTCGGAGGTCGCCTTGGGTATGCCCTGGGGCGCTCAACAATCCGTGTAAAGACGATCGGGGTCCCGTCCACTCGAAAGAACACTCGGTGGCTTCCTAGATGGGAGCGCCACTCCCCCGGGTGCCGTGCCCCCTGCCGAACCCGGAGCCAAGGGTACGACTTGAAGGGGTTTCGCCGAAGGTAGAACAGCGTCTCGTGAAAGAGACGCTGGAGCCTCTTCGGTAGCGAGAGGAACTCCTTCTCGGCCGACTCGAGGAATTCGTATTCGTAGAGGGTCACGCGAGACCCGCCTTCTTCATCACGGCATGACCGGGAACACGCTTCTCAGTCGACCAGCGCCGTTCGATCTCCTGGTAGAATTCGTCATCGAAGTAGGATTCCTCGAGAAGATCCTGGAGCAGGTCATCGAAGGACTCACCGGATCCCTTCACTGATTCCCGCAGGCGGCGAGTTCTCTCGGAGACCGTGATCGTGGTGGGGTGGCTCAGCGCAGTGGACATCAAACATCAATTGCCACCAATTGATCTAAGGCTGTTGTGATACGAGGCTGTTGGTGCGTGGTGGGGCGATGACGCGGTCAAGTTGGCCCACCCTCCTCAGGGTCCTCCAGGGACCTTGTCAAGGTCTAGGTCCTCAACATGATGAAGGACATCTCCGAAGGCTTCCGATCTCCGGCGAGTATGTACGGTTATTGTAACCGCAGCCAGGGCAACGGTAGCCGGAGAACGTTCGAAGGGCCACGTTCACTTGGTTCCTGTTCCCCACCAATAAGCCCATCATTAACACCCATTCACAGGGGTTATCGGTGGCGGAGACTATCCTTCACGAAAGCATCACCTGTCAATGCTTACCTTCACAATGACCTACGTCTATGTACTTGGGTCACAGGAGAGGGAAATTGTTAAAGACCTGTGATATGTGCGGCATGTTCGATGCCAGACCCTGGAGTCGAACCCCACGTTCCACCCGCGGACAAATACCTGACGAGGCCCAGCCCTCTGGGTCTCAAGGCGGTACAGACCATTTCGCTCGGAAGGAAGCTGGGTGCCCTCCTCATCATGCTCGGCATCATCATCGCCGGAATCGGGTTGATCGATTATGGGGTCGCTGAAGCCAGCTTGGTCAGCTGTCAGAACTCCCCACCGACGGGCTCGAACCCCTATGGCGGTTGCCCACTGTCCCAAGTCCAGTCCGCTCTCAACGGCAGTGCCTACTTGCCAGTCTTCCTTGGAGTGGGCATGCTCGTGGGGGGCCTCGGCGTGGGGATCTACCTCATATCACCCCCCTTCGGGGAATCTCTCGGGATGGACTTCGGGGACTCCAGTCACGAAGGCAGGTAGGGAAACCCCCGTCGGTGGGTAATCGCCCGACATGCGCGCACGCGCGATCGGAGGGCGGAGACTCAGCCCAGCGAAGCTTGTTCGTTACGCCTAGGCGATCGAGGAACTCGCCCTCCGGAAGCAAGGGCCGTCGTGGGCCAAGGCTCCGGCAGGGATTACACGAGGGATCCCTTTCGGAGGAGCGTCCGTCCGTCGATCTTCAGATCGCATCCTCCCACGGCGAGCCACGAGAGGAACGGACAGTCGTTCGAACCTCCCTGGAATTTGTTCCCCCCGACCGCGACGCCGACGACCCCGCGTTCCTGGTCCTCCATCTGGGGCGTCTGGGAGAGCCGGGGGTTGAGCCCGACGGAGAGGAAGGCGGGAAGGTCGCGCCCCTTGGGGGCCGCCTTGTAGGGGACCTCGAAGGCGTCCCCTCCCTTCCGGTAGGAGTACTCCACGAGGCGACCGTCCCGGAAGGTCCACTTCCCTCCTTCCGCGCGTTCGGATTGGAGGAAGCTCGTCCGGTTGGCCACGACGGTGCCCTCGGCGAAGGACTCGTCCACTGCGACGCCCACGACACCGGAGGGGATGGGGATCATGTTCCGGCCCGCGGCCACGTCCTCGGGGTCCACGACACCGTCCTGGACCTCGGGGGTGCGGCCCTTCAACCGGAGCTCGAGGTGGGTGCCGTTGGCGTGCTCGAGGGTGATCCTCTTCCCGCGCCGGAGGGCCTGAGCCACCTTTCGGCCTTCCCGGACCATGTCCGCGGTATCGACCAGGCTGGCCTCCAGGAGCTCTTTCCTCCAGGCTTTCCCGTCGACCTTGAAGCGTCGGGCCGCCGCATCGGTGGCCATCGAAAGATAGACCCGGGCGCCCCGGAGGCGGGCCTTCTTCGCCCGTTCGTACCATTCATGGTTGTAGGCGGTCAGGGCCTCGAAGGCCTTCCCTCCGAGGGAGCGCAGGCGGGAGCGGTCGGCGGGGCCCATGAAGAAGACGTAGGCGTTGGTCTTCGAGAGAAGCCCCCACTCGTGGTTCCCCACCTCCCCGAGCGTCTTCGCGGGGAGGTCCTCCACGCTCTTCCAGTAGGTCTCCTCGTCCTCGAGAAGGAGGATCGGGCGGGCCCCGATCTTCCGGGCCTCGTAGACGAAGGCGGTGGCGTAGGGGAGGGTGTGGGACCAGGTCTCGATGGCGACATTCTCCCCGCGCCGCACGCGGAGGCTCTCGACCAGTACCTGGCGGGCGAGCCGGTTCTCCACGGGGATCTTAGGGGATTTTCGAGCGGGCATGCTCCCAGCAGGGTGGGAGGGTATATGACCCCGCCCGAGGTTCCCGGCATGCTAGGGTAGGGCACGATGTACAGCGCGCGGCGAGATCTCTGTACCACGGCTTAAGCCGGGAAAGCCCAATGGTTGGAACATGTCCGGAAAGGGGCGACTTCGTCGAATGGGCGGATGGGTGCTGGGAGCGATCGTGATCTTGCTGATGGGAGGGCTGCTGACCTCCTCCGTGGCGGCCACCACGATACCGGGTCAGTTCGGGAACGGGAACAACACCTGGGCGTACGGGGGCTCCCGCACGGTCAGCGGCAACGGGACGATCGTCACCATGAGCGGGCAGTCGGCCGAATACACGATCACATCGCACGTGGCCATGTCCGTGCTCTTCAACCAGACCAACACCTCGAGCACCACCTTCCAGGTGATCGGGCTCCGCACCGTCGGATTCACCTACAGCGTGCAGTTCTGCCGGCCCTCCTGCTCCGCCCCCTCCGAGACGATGAAGATCAACGCCTCGGGCTGGGACCAGGAGTGGGCGTATGCGAACTTCACGCGGAACGGGACCGTCTACGAGAACGGGCTCCCGGTCCCGGCGTTCGCGCTGAGCAATGTCTCCGACTCCGAGAGATCGAACCTCACCGTGGTCGCGAGCTGGAGCGGAACGTACACGGGCCATGCCTATGCGAGCGCCAGCGCGCACTCGCAGGCATCGGTCGCCTTCACCACCGCCCTGGGGCTCTTCCCGATCGACCCCACTCCGGGAAGCCAGTGGAGCTCGGCGGCCAATTTCACCGGGAACGGGCAGTGGACCGTCCAGTTCTACATGGACACCTCGATGCGGGGCACCAGTTCCGGGACGCACACCGGAACGCTGCAGCGGAACGGAACGGCCTACCTCTCGGGGGTGGACACGGGGAACGCGACCCTCCCGAACGGCCAGGGGGCCTATGAGATCGCCTTCCACCTGCTGGCGCCCTTCCGCTTGTCGGACGGGATCTTCCTCATGCCGCTGGACGGCGACCTGTTCGGGAGCATGATGCAGATGCCGTGGGGCTCGATGATCGGCTCCCTCGGGATGAACTTGGGGACCGACACGGTCGACTACGACCACGGGATGGGGCACTTCGGCCTCGCCTCGGCCCGCCTCGGGTACCTCCCCACGGCGAACATGATGAACAACACCATGATGGGAGGCGGAATGGGCGGCGGCATGGGTGGCGGCACCGGCGGGATGGGGGGCATGGGAGGCACCGGCCCCTCCCCGATGGGCCAGCTCACCTCCAGCACCCTTCCCTCCTCCTACGTGCAGGCCGCTCCGATGAGCGTGCCGTCGGCCTGGAACCTCGCGACCTCTCTCCTCACCTACTCGAGCGGCCCGACCGGGACGGCGGGACATCCCCTGCTGCTCCTCCTGGCGGGCATCGGTGGAGTGGCCGCGGTCGTGGCAGTGACCTACGTGGTGGTCGAGCAGCGCCGGGGCGGCCGCCAGCCTCCCGAGCAGGTCCCCTACCGGCAGGCCGTGGAGCGAGCTCCGGCGAAGGGCCCCAAGTCGAACGGGCCCTCGAAGGAGGGCGAGAAGGACCCGCTCTCGTACCTCATGTGAGGAGCGTCTCGTAGCGGTGGTCCCGGGGGATCGCGAGCCCCTCCCGGCCCACCGCCGCAACTCCGACCCCGGAGAGGTGGCGTTCGAGCGTGGGCAGGACCGGAGCCCGGTCCTCCCCGGCTCCGCCGCCTCCCGAACCCATTCTGCCCAGGGCGCCGAGGAGCACCCGGTGGTTCTCGATCACATAGAGGAAGGGGAAGACCCGGCTCAGGCCGACCAGGTCCCGGAAGAGGTCCGCTGGCGTGTGGTCGTCCCGCAGCGTCCCGTGGAGCAGGGCCACCCGGTCCAGCCTCCCCCCCTGGAAGGGAGGGATGGTGGAGAAGTCCGGGAACACCCGCCACTCGAGATATCCCCGGGCGAGGAGACGTCGCCAGGAGCGGGGGAATCCGGCCGGGCCGAACCGATGGAGCTCCTCGGATCCGGGTGTTTCTCGGAAGGGGCGCTCCACGATCTCTCGTGCCGTCTCCCGGAGGCCCGGCGAAGGGGGCTCCCCGGAGGGCTTCCTGGGACCCGGGGGGAAGGGACGGGGATAGCGCAGGGAGCGTTGCCCGGTCCAGTGGGACCAGACACCCTCGTAGTCGAAGTAGACGGGGATCGAGGAAGGCGCCGCCTCGACCTTCCAGAGCTTCAGTTGCTCGAGTCCGGGGTCGGCCTCCAGCCGGGTGGCGAGGGCAGCAGAACGGCCCTCCTTCAGGAGGAAGGCCCCGAAGAGGAGATCCACCCCTCCGGTGAGGTAGACCGCCGAGGGCTCCTCCGACCACCGCTGGAGGACGGCCCGCGCCGACTCGGCGAAGGGACGCCCGAGCGCGAAGAGCGCATGTTCCGCCCCCAGGGCCGCGGAGGGCAGGTACCGCTCGTAGAGCCACCCCTCCTGGAACGCCTTCCGGCGGATGACAGTGAAGGTCGACCGGGGGACCCCGCTCCGCCGAAGGGCGGTGGCCTGGGGCTCGAGCCCCGTGCCGAGGAGGGCTGAGACCACGGCGGCCTCCCCCTCCGAGAGCTCTCTCACGGACCTTTCTCCCGCTCTACGACCCGCTTCCCCCGGGGAGTGGGAAGCACCTCCATCCGGGCTCCGGGGAGCGGGCCGGCCCGGGGGGTCCCGAGGAGCCGGTCCAGTGTGATCGCGAGGGCGGCGACCTCGCTGTGAGGCTGGTGCGTCACCGCCACGTTGCGGGTTGCGAGCTCGTAGAGCTCGGGCGGGACCTTGGCCCCCCCCACACAGACCAGGACCGGCTCGACGAGGTTCAGGGACGGGAGGACGTCATCCAGGTCCTCCCCGTACATCGTCAGATGGAGGCTCGTTCCCGGCCATTTCCGGAGGAGCGGTTTCCATTCCGAGATCCCCTCCACACGGAAATCCCCCCCGAAGCGACGGACCACGTCCCGCAGGTGATCGCTGACGGCTCCGTCGGCCGGCTCCAGGTACATCCGGGCGGCGCCGAAGGCGCGCGCGGTCAGGGCGAGATGCGTAGTGAGACGGGGATCTCTCCCCGGCCGGTGCCCGATACGGAGGACTTCGACCCGACGTGCCTTCCCGCCCACTAATGGGAAGAGGGGGGGTCCTTTTTGAAGACTTCTACCCGGTGGCCGTGGAAGTTCAATTTCTCGGAGCGCTTGACCAGGCCCTTGAGACGGGTCCCGGACATGCCGAGCTCCTCGGCGACGTCGGAGAAGAAGCGGCTTCCCTCGTCCCCGACCGCCTCGAGGATGCGCTTCTCCTCCTGGACGTAGTCCTTCTCTTCCATCGTGGCGATGGCGAGGACCTCGGAGAATTCCGCGAGGGACGCGGTGGTGTTGATGCTCACCGTCGAGTAGTAGGTGTGGAAGCTCTTGACCGGCTCCTTGCCGGTGCTGGGGGAGGTCCACCGGCTCTCGACCAGCTTCATCCGGTCGAAGAAGCCCAGGACGTAGAGCCCGTCGCTCCCGTACTCCTTCTTGACGTCCGCTTCGGTGATCCAGTCCTGCGACAGCCGGTCGAAGAGGGCAATCTTGATGTCCGAATCGACCGCCCGCAACACGGGAACAAGATCGGTAATGTCGCTAACGACCTTGATTCGGTTCATGAGCTTACGTAGGGCGCGACCCCTTTTAATCCTTCATCCGGAATTGTTCGGGTGGGACCGCGCGATCCGCGGGAGGTTCATTCCGATGTGGGGCCCGGGGTCTTCTCCGGCGCTGGAGCGTCGAGCGCAAGGAGTGCCCGGCGGTACTTGCCGTACGGGTCGTGCGGGGAGAAGCGGGCGGGGTGAGGGGTGCCGGTCGGGTTCCCGCACTTCGGACAGCTCTCCGAGAAGGTGTAGGTGAGGCAAGTGCGGCACTTCCGCATCGCGGGCATGGGTCCCCTGCGCCGCCTCACTTGTGGCGCGTGAAGCCGCCCTTCCCGCCTTCCTTCCGGATGAAGTTCAGGGTGGCATCGCTCGCCTTCTTGAGCAGGATCTCGGTGTTCTTGTACTGCCGTCCCTCGACGATGATGCGGTAGTTCGGGGCGCCGACGTACTGGACCTTGATGCTCTCCGGAGCGACCTTCTTCGCCTCGAGCAGGGCGTCCCGGACCCGGTAGAGCCCGTCGGGCGCGGGGTGGGAGACCTCAAGGATCCCGGAGACGGAGACGTGGCGGGGGGCGATGTTGTCCTTCGCCACCTTGGCGAAGGTCCCGACCCAGACCTCCTTCCCGTTGTCCTTCATGAAGACCTTGGGGTCCGAGGAGGCGGCCTCGAAGGCCTTGTAGAGATTTCCGTACTTCTCCTCCAGCCCGTCCCCGAAGAGTTCCATCCCCTGCTCGGGGGACGTCGAAAGGGCCTGGACCACCTGGGTGAAGAGCTTGCGGGCCTTGATCTCGTTCTTCCAGAGGAGGAGCTTCTCCCGCCGCTGGTGCTCGTTGATGCGCTTGAGCGAGAGATCGATCTGTCCCTTCTCGGTATTGACGTGGATGACGCGGGCGACGATCTTCTGACCCTCGTGCACGTAGTCCCGGATGTACTTGACCCAGCCCGTCGCCACTTCCGAGAGGTGGATGAAGGCCTCCCGGCCGCCGTACTCGTCCAGGGTCACGAAAGCGCCGAAGTTGCGGAGGCTCTGCACCGTGGCGACCACATGTTCGCCCTCCTCGGGAAGATCGGCGGGCGCCATGGCCTACTCCCCTCCCTCTACACCGTGCGCAGGATTTCGGAGCGGAACTTCCCGAGCCCGCCCGTGGGCGTGGCGAGGAGCGATCCGCAGATGGTGCAGGTCACTTTGGTGGAAGGGCGGCTGAAGACGGTCTGCTCCCGGGAGCAGTCCGGGCACTTGACGACGTAGTAGGGCGCCCGGGGCTTTCCCTTCGAAGCGGTATTGGAGGTGGTTCCTGTCATGTTCTTAGCCTCCTACTTCACATCCACCAGTTCCAGCGCGGCGGCCCGGAAGGACCGGGGCTGGACGGTGTACTTGCATTTCTGGCAGCGATACTTGAGGTAGACCCGCCGGACGGCCTTGGCGCGTCCCTCGGGCTTCGGACGGGGGAAACCCCCGTAGCCCCGCTGGGCCCGGCGGAATCGCCGCTGACCCCACTTGAGCTCGCTCGCGGTGCGCTTCTTGCCTTTCTCCACATCGTGCGCCGTGTGCGTCTTGCACTTCGGACAGTAGGCGGAGACTTCCTTGGGATAGTGCATGGGGAAAACCCCCACCGGGCAAACCCTATTTAGCTTTGCTGTCGTCGGGACGGGGAGAACCTTGTCCCCTCCCACCCTTCTCCGCACCAAGGCCCCCCTCCGGATCAGTTTTGCCGGGGGAGGTACCGACGTCTCTCCCTACCCCGAGGAGCGGGGCGGGGCCGTCCTCAACTGCACCGTGAACAAGTACGCCTACGCCACGCTCGCCACCCGGGAGAACAACGAGGCGACCACGGTCCACTCCCTGGATTTCGACACGTCGGTGAACTACGGGCCCTCCGACGACCGGACCTACACCGGCGAACTCGACCTCGTGACCGCTGCCCTCCGCACGCTCGAGAAGGACCCCGCCGTGGCAGGCCGCCTCGGCGGGCTCGAGATGTTCCTCCACTCCGACGCACCCCCCGGGTCGGGTCTCGGGGGCTCCTCGACCATGGCCGTCGCCCTCGTGGGGGTCCTCCAGCGCTACCTCAGCATGCCGTGGACCTCCTACGACGTGGCCGAGATCGCCTACCGGATCGAACGGGAGGAGATGGCGAAGAAGGGCGGGCGGCAGGACCAGTACGCGGCCTCCTTCGGGGGGTTCAACTTCATGGAGTTCGGGAAGAACGGGACCGTGGTCAACCCCCTCAAGATCCCCCGGGAGATCCTCAACGAGCTCCAGTACCGCCTCCTCCTCTGCTACACCGGGACCCGGCACCTGGACGACGAGATCATCAAGAGCCAGCAGAACAACTACCGGGAAGGGAGGAAGGACACCGTCGCATCCCTGGACGCCATGAAGGCGCTCGCGGTGGAGATGAAGAACAACCTCCTCCGCGGGAACATCGACGAGATGGGCCGCCTCCTCCACGCGGGCTGGGAGCTCAAGAAGCGTCTCACTTCGGGGATCTCGAACCCTCTCATCGACCACCTCTACGAGAAGGCCCGGGAGGCCGGGGCCCTCGGCGGGAAGCTGACGGGGGCGGGCGGTGGCGGATACCTCCTCCTCTTCGCGGACTTCTCCCGGCGCCGCAAGATCGCGGAGGTCGTCGAGAAAGCGGGCGGGCACGTGGTGGACTTCAGCTTCGAGATGAACGGGGTCCAGTCCTGGCAGGTCCGTAGCTGAGCCGGGTCTCGCTACGAGACCACGTTCCTCCGCAGCCCTCCGACGTCCGATCTCAGGGGGATCCGCAGATGGCGCAGGGCGCCCCGGGATCGCGGGGGTTCTGGCACTGCGGGCAGGACGTGGCGAGCTCCGGTCCATAGTGCCCTTCCGGGGGAGTTGTCTCCTCGTAAGGGACCTCGGGGGCCATCGGGGCTTGGGTCTCCGGGGGCGCACCCTCCGGAACCGGGGCAGGAGCTACCTCTCCGATAGGGGCACCGTAGAATCCCGCGGGCGGGGACGTCGGTCCCTCGCTCTCGGGGGGAGGTTGACGGCGGGAGTTCATCCGCCGGAAGAGGAAGTACCCGAGCATGATCGCGATCACCAGCACCGCGGGGAGGATCAGCCAGAGATAGGGGGAGGCGGAGGAGCTCGAGGTGCCCCCGCCGCTACCGCCGCCGCTGCTCCCGACGGTCACCACGACCTGGGGACTGCCTGCGACGATCCCCTGTGCGTCCCTCACCCAGGCCCGGAACGTGAAGCTCCCGTCCTTTGTGGAGGTCCACCTCCAGGAGGTGCCGTTGGGAGCCCCCGAGACGTTGGCCCCGTTGACCGACCAAGCGAAGGAGAAGGGCCCCTCTCCCCCGGAGAGGGTCGCGTTGAGGGCGACCGAGGCACCGATCGACACGGACTTCGGGTTCGCGTTGAGGGAGATGGCGAGGGACTGGACGGTACCGGTGACGGTGAGGTTCGTCGTGGCGGAGGCCGAGACCCCGGCGCTATCGGTCACGCTCAGATGGAGGGGATACGTCCCCGGGGCGCTGGGGTTGCAGAGGAGGACGGCGGAGTCAAGGCTCGAGCAGCCAGGGGGAAGGCCTGAGTAGGCGTAGGTGTAGGGCGGTTTCCCGCCCGTCACGTTCGCGGAGACCGTGACGGAGGACCCCACGGACACCGTCGAGGGGCTGGCGGAGAATGCGTTGATGAGCGGGAGGCCGGCCGAGGCGCTCACCACCACTTGGAGCAGGCTCGTGTTGGAGTTGCCCCGGGCGTCGGAGACGGTGACGGTCACGTTGAACCGTCCGACACTGACGGGCTGGCAGGTGAGGGAGGAGACGTTCGCGGTGGTGCACCCCACCGGGAGTCCGGTGTAGAAGTAGGAGTAGGGGGGAGTGCCTCCCGAGGCCTGCACCGAAAGGACGGTCGAGGCGTGGGCGGCTACGGTCGGGGGGGTCGCCGTGAAGGAGAGGATGGCGGGAACGCGCGTGACCGTGACGAGGGTCGAGCCGTTGATGGTCCGTCCGCTCGCGTCCACGACGACCACCGAGACGTGGAAGATGCCCGGGGAGACCGGGGTGCACGGGAGGGAAGCGGTGCTCATCGTCCGGCAGCCCGACGGCAGCCCGAGGTAGGTGTAGGAAAAGGGCGGGGCGCCTCCGGAGACCGTGACGTTGAGGTACGTCGACGATTCCACCGGGAAGGTGGCCGGGGTGGCGACGAAAGAGGAGACGGTGGGGGGCCCATTGACGGTGAGGGTGGTCGAGTAGGGGCTGGACGTGTAGCCGTCCGCATCCGTCACGGAGACCGAGACGGTGTAGGTGCCCTGCGTCGTAGGGGAGCAGCTCAGGGCGGAGGTGTTCTGGGTCGCGCATCCCGGCGGGAGCGCGCTGTAGGCGTAGGAGAGGGGCGCCGTGCCGCCGGACGTCGTCACCCGGAAGATCGTGGAGCCCCCGACCGAGATGGTGGACGGGGAGGGGGCGAAGGAGGCGACGCTCGGGAGCGCGTTCACGGTCACGGTGGTGGTCGCGACCGAGCTGAGGTGCTTCGCGTCCGTCACCGTGACGTTCACGTGGAAGGTCCCGGCGGCGGTGGGGGTGCAGCTGAGCGTGGAAGCGTTCGACGAGGAGCACCCGGTGGGGAGCGTGCCGTAGACGTAGGTGTAGGGAACGGTGCCTCCCGTCGCCTGGACGGTGAGCTGGGTGCTCCGCCCCACCGTGAAGGAGGAGGGGCTGGCGAGGAAGGAGGAGATGAGCGGCCCCGGGGAATTGGTCACGCCCAGGGTGGTCGAGGCCGTGGTGTAGAGCCCCGTGGAGTCGGTCACGGTGAGCCCGATCGAGTAGTTCCCGGTCTTGGTCGGGGTGCAGAACAGCGAGGAGGTGCTGGAACTCGAACAGCCGGGAGGGAGCCCCCCGTAGGCGTAGGTGTAGGGGGGCGTGCCCCCGGTGACGGTGGAGTTGAAGTACGTGGAGGCCCCCAGCGTGATCTGGCCCGGGGAGGCGAGGAAGGAGGTGACGGAGGGCCCGGTCGGAGCCGCGTTCACCACGAGCTGCCCGGTACTCGTGTTGTAGGCGGAGAAGTTGCTCGCGAAGGCGACGATGTTGTAGGTTCCTGCCAAGGTCGGAGTGCAGGCGACCGAGTAGGTCGAATTGATGATGATCGCAAGGGACTGGGGGCAGGAGGAGGGCATCCCGCTACTGTAGTTCACGAGGTAGGGGGGGCTCGATCCCGTCACGGTGATGTTGAGGTAGGTGGTCTCCCCGGTGACGACCGGGTTGGGGGAGATCGTGAAGGAGGAGATCGTGACGGCGGACGGTCGGATGACCGCGGGCTGGTGGGAGGCTTCGGAGGGGGACAGGGTCCGGACCGAGGGAAGGGATCCCCCGAGAGGGCTCGCCCCCGGGCTGACCGCCATCAGCAAAGGAAGGATGAGTACTCCCAACAGGACCAGGACGGAGAAAGAGCGCGCACCCTGGCGAGACTCCCCAGAACCCTCCGTGGCCACTATCTCCTCGCTCGCTCGGGTAGCTCGAAGGATTCCGCGTTCTTGACCTTTGCCCTCGGGTCTGGGCGGAGCCGACCCCCTCAAACATCCGCGCGCGAGACGTCCCGGCAGGCTCAAGGGCCGGATACTATGTGGATTGTACGGGTGTGGTATGTCGTCGGTGGGTCGTAGCCAACGCCCTACTGCCGAGACGTGTGGTGCTGGCGGTAGATCCCCCACGCGAAGCCGGTGTGGAGGCACTCGGTGGAATGGCAGAGGCTGCAGAACATCTCCCCGTTCCGGTAGTCGACGTCCACCAGCCGTCCGATCTTGGAATCCTGGATCCGGATGACGCTCTCGTAGATGTTGAAGTGGCGGAGCCGGGTCTTTTCCCGCTCCCGGAGGTAGCTCGAGACGATGCGGGTGACGAAGGCCGTGAGGCTCCCGATACCCTCCCGGGCCAGGATCTCCTTCTCCTGTCGGTAGGTATCCTCGAGCTCCCGGTACGTTTCCTCCTTGAGGGTCACGGACTTGAATCCCGCACGCGGCATATCTGTTCCGTACAAGTACGGAACCATATTATACCTTTCGGCCCATATTCCTCTTTTGCTTATGTCGCGAGCGGTCCCCCCACCCGTCCTCTCCACCGGAGTCCAGGCCCTGGACCGGATGATCGGCGGGCTCTCCTTCGTCGAGTTCTTCGGGGAGTGGGAGGCGATCCGGATCCTCCTCCACCGGTTCATCGTGGAGCACTCGGGGGAGCTCGAGATCCTCCTTACCCAGGAGTTCGGGGCGCTCGACACGATCGCGCTCCGCCGGCTCGGGAAGAACCTCGGGGTGAAGCCCGAGGCCGTGCTCTCCCGCTCCTTCAGCCTGCAGTCCACCATCGAGCTCCTTCGGGGAGCCGTCACCTCCACGGTCCCCGTCGTCGCCGTGGTGGACCCCTACCTCTTCGCTCCCAAGGGGGCGGAGGGGTACGGGGACCTCACCCCTATCACCGCCGCCCTCCGCGAGCTGGGGCTCAAGAAGTCGGTCGCCGTCTTCAACCGCCGTTCCCAGTTCGGCCGTGGCCTGCCGGAGGGGGGGACGTACCACCACCATAGCGTCCCCGTCCTTGTCGAGGTCACCGCGACCCCTTCCGCCCTGAGCGCCCGGATCGTGAAGCATCCCTCGAGCCCCCCGGACCGGGTCCTCTTCTCCTATGCCGAGGTCTACGGCACGCGGACGGCCGGCCCGGGAAAGCAGACGCTCCTCACCGAGTGGACGGGGAGGGGAGGATAGGATGGATCTCCGGGTCGGTTGTGGGGGCTGGTGGGATCTCGCCGGGGGCCTTCCGGCCTACGCCCGCAGATTCAACTTCGTCGAGGTCAACACGAGCTACTACCGTCTCCCCCTTCCGGCGACCGCCCGGAAGTGGCGTCGTACCGTCCCCGGGGACTTCGAGTTCTCCGTCAAGCTCCCCCGGGAGCGCCCCCGGGACCCTGCGGCCGTTCCCGCGTTCCTGGAAGCGCTCGGGGCCCGCTACGGGGTGGTCCACGCCTCCTCACCCTGGCGGGACGAGGCGCTCGCGCTCCTGGAGGCCCACGGGTACGTCCCCGTGCTGGAGGCCCGGGGCCGCCGGGAGGGAGAGACTCCCTGTCCGGCCGGGGCCCTTCCTTCCCTCGATCACAGTGCATCCCCGCCTCCCCCCTCCCCCTCGGGCGGGGATGCATACCTCCGGGTCTTCGGCACGGAGCACGGGATCCTCGACCACCTGAGCTCCGGCATGGTCTATCGGACGGCCACCTGGGCGCGGAAGTACGGGACCGCGGGCCGGGAGCGGGTGCGCGTCGTGACGCACACGGTGCAGATGTACGAGGACGCCGAGCGGATCCGCCGGCTCCTCGGAGAGGCGGGCGATGGGTAGGACCATCCCCTCCTTCCGGCAAGGGCTCGACGTGGAGATCGTGCGGCTGGAGCGCCTCGCCGAGGGCTCGGCCGACCCGCGGAAGCGGGAGCGCCTCCAACGGCTCCTCGCCCACGCCCGCGACCTCGAGAACGAGTACGCCCTGGAGACGGGAGACCCGGGGGAGGAGATCCTGCTCTCCCTCCTCCTCTACCTCTTCTCCGAGACGGAGGGGACGCGGAGGCAGGAAGGTCCCGATGCGCTTCGAAGGATGGATCCTGGACGCCCGGGCTGAGCCCGGGGGCCTCTCCCTCCTCCTCTCGGACGGGAAGCGGCGGGCCCGGGCCTGGGTCGGGGCGGCCCACGACCTCTATCTCCGCCTCCGCGATCCCGGGACCGCCGAGCGGCTCCTGGACCATCCCGAGGCCCTCGGGATCGTGGAGGAGGCGTGGTACCCTCCACCGTGGTACACCGCTCCCGTCCCCGTCCACCGCCTCTCGCTGCACTCCGTCGAGGGGCGGCAGGAGGTCGCGGAGCGGGTGCTCCAGGAGGGGCTGGGCGAGGTCTTCAACACGTTCCCGGGCCCCGTCACGCAAGCCCTCTATCGCTTGGGATTCCCCGCCACCGCCTGGGTCCGGGTCGAGGGGGCCGGCGTGCTCCCGGATGGGGAGGTGCCCGCCGAGCGTCAGTATCTGCGGGGCCCCGAGATCGCGCTCCTCGAGGATCCGCTGCTCCTCGGGTACACCTCTCCTCCCTTCCGCGGGGTCGAGGTCCGCTTCTTCGACTGGTTCGGGGAGACCACCGCCTCCCCCTCCCGCCGCCCTCCCGAGCGCTTCGTCCTCTCCGTCTCCGGAGGGGACGGTCCCCGGGAAGCGGAGGGGCGTCTCCCCGCCCTCCGGGACTTCGCCGACACGATCTCGGCGGCCGACGTGCTCCAGTACCCTCCCGCCTTCCAGTGGCTCCTCCACCGCGCGGGGGTCGATCTCGCGGCGGTGCCGATCACCCTGAAGCGTCACTCCCCGGGCTCGTCCTCCCTTCCCGAGGAGCTGGTGAAGCTCGTCGAGTGGAGCCGGGTCTCGTCCCTTCCCATGGGCGAGCTCTCCGGAGCATCGATCGGGAAGGCATTGACGGCGAACGAGACCCGCCTTGCCTTCCAGCGGCGGTACCTTGTCCCCGAGAAGCCCGTGCAGGTCGAGCGGCGGAAGTCCCTGGAAGATCTGCTGACGCACGACCGGGGCGGGGTCCTCTTCCGTCCTGTCCCGGGGATCTATTGGAACGTGGCCCAACTCGACTTCGCCTCCATGTACCCGGCCCTCATCGCCCGCTGGAACATCTCCCCGGAGACCGTGAACTCCTCTTCCCCGACCTCGATCTCCGTGCCCGGGACCCGGCACACGGTCGAGCCGGGGGACGCGCACCGGGGGATCGTCCCCGAGGCCCTGGAGTGGCTCATCCTCCGGCGGGAGGAGACGCGGGCGCGGGCCCAGGGGAACCCCGTCGAGGACCTCCGCCAGGGCGCGATCAAGTGGCTCCTCGTCGCCAGCTTCGGGTACCTCGGGTTCCGGAACGCCCGTTTCGGGAAGATCGAGGCGCACGAGTGCGTCACCGCCCTCTCGCGGCACTACATGCGCCGGGCGATCCGGGTGGCGACCGACCGCGGCTTCCGGGTGCTCCACGTGATGGTCGACAGCCTCTTCGCGGAGCGGGAGGGGGCGACGCCGGAGGATTTCGAGGAGCTCCGGGCCGCGATCCAGACCGAGACCGGGCTCCGCCTCAAGGTCGACGCCCACTACGACTGGGTCATCCTCTGCAACAACCGGGGGGACACGATCGGCTCCCCGGCCCGCTATTTCGGACGGCTCCGGGACGGCTCGCTCAAGGTCAAGGGACTGGACGCCGTCCGCAGGGACACCCCGGGCATCGTGCGGAAGGCGCAGGTCGCGGCATTGCAGCGCCTGGGGAGCGCCCGCTCTCCCGCGGAGTTCAAGGAGATGTTTCAAGAGGCCCGGATGCTCTTCGGGGAGACGATGGCACGCATCCGGGGCGGGCCGGTGGACCCCGCGGATTGGGTCCTGACCGTGGCCCGGGGACGGCGCGCGGGCGGCCAGGCCCGGGGCCACGGGGGATACTCCGACGTGCCCTTCGTCCAGATCATCGAGGGATCCCCACCCTATATGGCGGACCTGGGATTCTCCGGCGTGAACCGGGAACACTACGTACGCCTCTTGGAGCGTGCGCAGGAGCAGGTCACACCCGCCAACCCAGCTGTCCCGCGGCCGGTAGCGGTCGGTGGTCTATGGTAGAGGGCTCCCTCCCTCCGGCTCCCCCCGGACATCCCAGGCCCCTGCGCATCGGCTGCTGCGGGTGGTCCTACCGGGAGTGGGTCGGGCCCTTCTACCGCTCGGCGGAGAAGATGCTCACCCAGTACGCCCGGGTCTTCGACCTCGTGGAGATGGACAGCACCTTCTACCGGATCCCTGAGGAGAGGACGATGCGGGGGATCGCTTCCACCGTTCCCCGCCGCTTCCGCTTCACGGTCAAGCTTCCGGGGACGGTCACCCACGACGAGTTCGTCCGGGACACGCCGCGGGCCCGGGAGGCCCTCGCCGACTTCGGACGAGCGGTCGCTCCCCTCCAGGAGCGGGGACTGCTCCTCCTCGTCCTGGTCCAGCTCGCCCCCTCCTTCTCTTCCGACGGGGCCGACGACCTCGAACGCCTGCTCGGGGAGCTCCGGGACCGGGGGCTAAGGACAGCGACAGAGTTCCGGCACGCGAGTTGGATCGAGGAGTCCGAACTGGAGCGGACCCTGTCGCTCCTGCGCCGGGAGGGATCTTCCTACACGGTCGTGGACGAGCCCCTCCTCCCCCCGGTGATCCACAAGACGGCCCAGCCGATCTACGTGCGGCTCCACGGGCGGAATCCCGAGCACTGGTACGACTACGAGTACTCCGAGGGGGAGCTCGCGGAGTGGTCCGACCGGATCCGCGGACTGGTCGACGAGGGAGAGGAGGTCCTCGTCGTCTTCAACAACCATCCCCATGGGTACGCACCCCGAAACGCGCAACGGTTCTCCGCACTGATGGGTCTCACCCGGAGGGGCAATCTGGAGAACTTCCCCCTTTCACCCAACTCCGCAGAGCTCTGACCGCCGCCCTGCCCCTACTAAAGGGCATCTTCGAGCGGGTCGTCTTCCGGGGGTTCCGGAGGCATGGGCTCCGGAGTCTCTCCCTTCGAAGCAAGAAGGGGAGTGGGGCCCGTACCACGTTCGACGACATCATCGGGCGCTCCCGAGGCGTTCTTGGGAATCCCGCGAGAACGGCGAATAACGAGAAGTGCAACTACGACCACCAGCGCTCCCAATACCACCAGCCCGGGCCATAGCGCTCCCCATCCGAAACGGTTGCTAGGTAATGCGTGGTTGGGTGTCGTTGCGACGGTTGTGACCGGGTGTCCGGCCCCCCGGCTACTCCACTCGGCCACCGCCCCCTTTCCATCCACGACCCGGAGCGAAGGGAAGAAGTTTCCCGAGAGGTTGTACGTGTGCAAGATCACCGAGGTTCCGAACTGGGAGAGAACCTGCGATCCGTCACCGAAGTTCCATTGCAGAAGGTAAGGTACCGAACCTCCTCTCACCACCGGGGTGAAGGTCACCTCGAAGGGAACTGTCCCCCGAAGCGACCCGACGGCGACGAAGGCGGCCAATGGATTGCCGACAAGGGTTCCGTTCCCGTTGGAAGTGATGAAGACTCCGGTGCTCGCTTCGTTGCCCGCGGAGTCCGAGGCGTACAGCGTCGCCACATAGACCCCGGGAACTGTGTACGTGTGAGTGACAGAGGAACCTGACGCAGAGGACGAATTGTCACCGAAACTCCATTCAAAGGAGTACGGAGGCGAACCTCCCTGGGCGCTGGCGGTCAGTACTGTAGTGAGGGGAGCTGGCCCAGTGGCCGGGGAGGCCCCAATCGACAGTTCGAGCATACCCCCTGTCCCTCCCGACGGGGGATTGACCTGCACGGTCGAGGAGATCTGAGCTACCGTACCCCGGGAGTCCACTACCGTCAGAATCACCGTGGAGGTCCCCGTCTGAACGTAGGTGTGTCGGGTCGAGGCACCTGTTGCGGTGGCTCCGTCACCGAAGGACCACACGAACGTGTACGGTGGCACTCCTCCAGACGCGGTCCCGGTGAAGTTGACCGGGAGTGGTGCCGGGCCCGAGGATGGGGTCAACGCAATCGAGGCTGCGAAGGTACCGGTTCCGTTCGGCCAGAGGGAGATGACCGTAGAGGCGTTGGCGACACGCCCCCCCGCGTCCGTGACCTGCAGGGAGAGCACGTAGGAGCAGGTCCCGTTGGTGCCGCATCCCGGGGGAAGAGAGTAGGTGTGCGAAACGGTGGAGGACGAGCTCACGTTCGAGCTCCCGTCACCGAATTCCCAGAGGTAAGCGTACGGGCCGGTTCCCCCCGTGGCGTTTCCTGTCACAGTGACGGTAAGGGGGGCATGCCCGATGTTGGGGGAGTCGAACAGGATTCCTGCCTGGAAGAGACTCGTGCTTCCCGGGTTGACAGTGATCACGCCTCCCGAGGCGGCCGTCGCCCCCTGACTGTCCCGGACCGTGAGCGACACATCGTAGCTGCAGTTCCCTCCGGTTGCACATCCCGCGGGAGCGAGGTACGTGTGGAGGACCGTCAAGCCCCACCCTTGGGAACCGTCGCCAAAGTTCCAGGAATAGTTGTAGGGAGCCGTTCCCCCGCTCGCATTCCCCGTCAGACCCACGCTGAGAGGCGCTGAGCCCTGGCTCGGGGAATCGAACAGAATCGAGGCGTGGAGAGATCCTCCCACGGTAATCGCCACTCGGGGATAGGCCGAATGTCCGGCGGAATCCGTGACATTGAGGACGACAAGGTAGCTTCCTGTGACGTTGAAGGTGTGGCTCGGGTCTGGGATACTGGACGTAGCCGAACCGTCGCCAAAGTTCCATCGGTAGGAATATGGGGCCGTTCCTCCCGAGACAATGGATGAGAAGGCTACCGTGAGAGGGGCAGCGCCCGAAGACGGGCTGGCGGAGATGTTGGCGGAGAGGTTGGAGGCGGAGCCGTTCACTGAGATCAGGAGCCGGGGGCTGAGGGAGGCACCAGCCTTGTCAGTGACGGTGAGCATCGCGATGAAGGATCCAGGACCTCCGTAGGTGTGCGTGGGATCAGGGAGGGTCGAAAGGGGAGAGGCATCCCCGAAGTTCCATGAATAGGTGTAAGGGGAGGTTCCCCCAAAGACCGTGGAGGTGAAGGTCACCGTGAGGGGAGCCGGGCCCGCGGAAGGGCTTGCGGAGATGTTCGCGGACAACGGTCCGGAGTAATTCTTGACCGTGATCACAACGAACGCATGGGCCGGAGCTTCCAGTGGCCCTTGGACGGTGAAATTGGCGTCGTATGTTCCCGCCGCGGAGAAGGTGCGCGTGGCATACTGCGAGTACACGTCCGAGGTTCCATTCCCGAAGCTCCAGGTGTAGTTGTACGGCCCCGTCCCCCCGGTCGCGCTTCCCGAGAAGCCAACCGTGAGAGGAGCTACTCCGGAGGTGACATTCGCCGAGGCGGAAGCGAAGACCGCCCCGGAAGGATTGTTCGTACGGTTGGTCCATTCGTCGGCATGGTAGGTCCAGGTGTCGTTCAGGAGTGCCCAGTTCGTTCTCACGCCCCCAAAGAGGACCGAATACTGATCGCCCCAATCGTATGCCAATCCCTCGGCGACCCGGTTCGAGGGGAGCCAATTCACCTGGTAGAGCGACCAATCGTTGAGGTTCGTCCAGACTCCGCCGTGGTAGCTCCAGTAGATCTCCGGCCACCCTCCTGAGCCATTGTCGTGGGCACAAGTATAGAGCACGCTGCCGTCGGAGGCGTCGTACGTCAGCCCATCATTGTACATCCCGGGCGGGGCGTTGGGATAGCAGAGCGGTTGGGAGGGCCCACCGCAGAGAGTTCCGTTGATCGGTACCTGCGCCCAAGTGCCCGCCGAAAAGACCCATGTGTCGGTCATGGTCAAAGGCTCGCCGATATTCAAGGGCCACGCCGTGCCTCCGAAGAGGAGCACGTACCCGTCCGAAACATCGAAGGTCATCCCCGCGCCCGCCCGAGGGGAGGGGTGCACGGTGCTCAAGCTCGTGATATTGGTCCAGCTTCCGCCCACGTATTTCCATGTGTCACCACAGAGACCGAGGTGGGCGCCCTGAACGCAGGCACCTCCGAAGAGGACGTCATATCCATCCGCAGAATCGTTCGTGAAGGAGGCCGCCAGCCGTGGCGATGGAGACGTGGCCGGAAAGAGCTGGGTCCACGTTCCTCCAGAGAACTTCCACGTCTGACCCGCAGAGGAACATGAGCCCGAGCCGAAGTTGCCTCCCGCCAGGTAGACGACGTAGTTGTCCACATTGTCATAGGTCATGGCCGATCCGAAACAGCTTTCGGGAGTGCTGGGGGGGTTCAGGCGGGTCCAATTCCCATGGGAGAACGCCCAGGTCTGGGTCCCATTCAGGGTGCCCGACCCGGTCGCACCGAAGAGCAGGAGCTCGTGGTCTGCGACATCGTACACCATCTGAGAGTTATAGAGGCCAAACGATGGAGCGGAAGCTGTCGAGGAAACCGTCTTTGCGCCTGCGGCAAGGTTGGGCGGCATCGTGGGGCCAATCAAACTCTGGTGTGCGCAGGCCAGGTTCCGGGCAAGCTCGCTGCTGCGCACCGGGAACACCATCGAGGGGTGGTAGCCCGCACACTCCGTGGGTGACGCATCGGCCCAGGACCACGTTGCGCTGCCCTCGGAAGATGAGGGGAGGGACAGGTTGTGGGCCACCGGAACTGCTGTCCGGACCTCCTCGGGCAGGGCACCGGACACGAAGGGGATGGAGGGGATTGCGAGGACGACGGACACAAACACTACGAGCGCTAGGGAGCCACCTGCCCGAAGTGGGACTCGATGCCCGAAAGCTCGTGTCGAGCGCCCGGAGGAGCTTGTCATCGATACAGACAGGGGAATCCACGATATATGAGCCGTTGGGCAAGGCTCAGATCAGATTCTTGCCCTCCGTGTTAGGGTGTCCCAGCTGTGTCCGGAGAGCCCAGACCGGTGAGCCGGTCATATCGTTGCCATAGGTGGGCGGTCACTGAGGCCAGGGGCTCGCGAATGACCTCGAGGCCGTGCAGGTAGCGGGCCACCACTGGAAGCACGGGGGTTTTTGGGCGTATGCGTGGAGGTGCTCCCCCAAGGCGATCCCTCCCGATTCCCATGTTCCCCATGAGAACCTGGTCCCCATCGCTCGCAAGAAGGAAGGGGTAGACCCCGCATTCGGAGGTAAGTGAACGGAAAAGAGGGCCGAGATCTCCCGGGAGCTTCAGCGAGCCTCGGGTCCAGATGAGCTGGGAGATGCTGACACCTTCAAACTCGGGCATGACCTCGGGATTCAGGAGAACTCTCCAGTCGACAAGTCCCTGCTCGAGCAACCGACGCTGAGAGCGCGGCAGACTGTCGGGTCCGGACAGATGCTTCGGGACCGAAGCGTCGGAGGACTCATAGGGGCGTCCCAAGAGTTGTTGGAAGGCTCGAACCCCGTTCCCCGCCAAGCGCCCCCAGGTTCCTAGGGATTCGCCTTCGGGGAACTTCCGGGGATAGCGGACGGTTCCTCCGGTACCTGCGAATCGGGACCATGCTCCCTCAAAATCGAAGTACACGGGTACTTGCGGGTGATGCGGGTCGATGGAGAGGTTGGAGAGCGGGGTCCCCCAGTCCCCATCAGAGACTTTCTTCACGATCTTCTCTGCCTCGGAAGTCGAGGAGGGCCAGATCAACGCAAAAATGGACTGTCCTCCCGACACGACGGTAGTCGCTCCGGGACACTGTCGCAACTCACGGCAGACACGCACCATCGAATCCGTAAAGGGGTGCAGGAGAAGCGCAAAAATCCGAGGCGTGTGCATCGCTCTTGGACTGGGGATGTAGTGGTCTTGGAAGAGTCCCGATTCGTAGAGCCGCCGCCGGGCAAAGCGGTAGGAGGACCGGGGAAGGCCCGAACTACGGATGCGTTCCTCTCCCGGGACGAGCCCGGCTGAAAGAAGGCTGCTACCCACCCGGACGGCGTTCGTTGAAAGGGTGAGGACCCGGCTGCTCATCCGTGTGAGACCCTGCGACAGGTGAGCCCCCGGGCTCTGTTAACTCTTCCCGTCGGGTCCCTGCCGAACCGCGGAGGGCCCGAGTAGTCACCCCCTACTTGGGCGCCCGCCCGCAGGTGGGGCATGTGGGAATGTGGGCGACCAGCCTCGTCCCGCAGTAGGGGCAGAAGGCGGGCGGGGGTGCGTCCGTGCTTTTCGGGACCTGGTGGGTTTCCGCCACTGGCGGAGGAGCGGGCGGAGCCGTGACCGGGGAGGGTGCGGGAGGTGGGGGCATTGGGGCTGAGACCGCCGGAGGTGGAGGCACGGCGGCGGGCGCCGGTTGATAGGCCGGTGGGGGTGGCGGCGCCGCCGCCGGGCTCTGCGGAGGGGGAGCTACGGGTGCGGGGGCGCCCCGGGCCGGGGTTCCCGCGCTCCCGCCCTTCTTGCCCCGCAGGAGGAGGAGGGCGACCACCGCGATCAGCACCAAGACGACCACGAGGAGCCCGATCGTGAGCCACTCGTTGGCCAGTGGGCCGCCCGAAGTCGAGGTGTTCTTCGTCCCGGACCCCGGCTGGGCCGTGAAGGTGGCCGAGAGCGTCCCGGCCCCCGTCACGGTGAGCGTGGTGTGCTGGCCCGTCGTGGAGGCGACGCTCAGGCCCCCGGCGACCGACCAGGAAGTGAAGGTGTAGCCGGGGCAGGGGGTCGCCGACAAAGTGTAGGTCCCGCTGGGGACGGAACTGTTGCTCCCCCCCGAACCGTAGGTGTTCGCTCCGAGCGAGATGGTTCCGCAGCCTCCCGGGGTCGTCGAGAAGCTCACCACGAAACCGGTCTTCGATCCGGTGGCCGTGAAGGTCGCCGTCAGCGTCCCGTTGCCCGAGACGGTGAGGGTGGTCGAGGCACTGGTGGCCGTTCCTATGGTGAGGGATCCCGTGGTGCTCCACGAGGCGAAGGAATATCCCGAGCAGGGGACGCCGTCGATCGTGTAGACGCTCGCGACCACCGAGGTGTTCGAACTGCCCGAGACGTAGCTCGTTCCCGCGAACTTCACGCTCCCGCAGGAGGCGGGGGCGGTGACGAAGCCGAGCGTGTAGTGGGCGGCCCCGCCCGACTGGGAAGAGAAGACCGCGGTCTCGTTGATCGGACCGTTCATCGTGAGGGTCAGGGGGTTGGCGGTCCCCGACCCGCTCCCGGTTCCCTGTCCCGTCCAGCTCTGGAAGAAGTAGCCTGCGGCCGGGGTGGCCGTCAGGGTGACCGAGGCGGCGCTCGCGTACCAACCGCTCCCGGGGCTGACGGTCCCGTCGGCGGACGGGGCGGCGAGGACGGAGAGGTAGTAGGCCGGAGAGTAGAAGACCGACTGGGAGGTCGGACCACCGTAGACCGAGATCGTGCCGGTCGGGGTCGTCGTGTTGTACCGGACTCCCTGGGACACGAGCAGGGGATTCGCCACCGACCAGGGGAGTCCCGTGCCGTTCGTCTCGAGGAAGGTGATCGACGAGGTATTGGAGGCGCTCGTGACCCCGTTGAGCGTGGCCGACCAGGTGGTGTTCGCGGGCAGCCCGCTCTCCGAGAAGGTGACCGGGTACTCGCTCACGCTCAGGGGAGAGAAGAGAGCGACCTCGGTCTCCGGGTAGTAGAGGTTCATGGCGTTCGTCGGGGAGCTTCCGGAGTAGTTCCCCACCCCGGAACCGTACCAACCCGCAAAGACATACCCGGCCGCCGTCGTGGCGTCCAGGGTGATGGGGGTGCCGGACGCATACCATCCGCTGGCCGGCGCGACCGTGCCCGCCCCGGCCGGGCTCTCGCTTGTGGCGAGGTAGACTTGGGAGGTATAGGTGACCGCCTGGGAGAACCCGATACCGGCGATCGTGAAGGTACCGCTCCCCGGGGAAGGCCCGTAGCGGGACCCCGTGCCCTGGGCAACGGAACCCACGGTATAGGTGTAAGTACCATTGGGGAGGCTCAGATAGTTGGACGCGGAGGTCGTGGAGACATTGTTTCCACCGACGTTGAGCCACCAGGAGAAGTATGCGGGAAGCCCGGTCTCCGTGAAGGTCACCGGATAGGTGCCCACCGCCGAGAAGTTGGCGGTCAGGCTCCCGGATCCGGTCACGTCAGCGCTGGTGGCATCCACCAAGGGGGTGGGGACCGTCACGCCGCCCGTAGCCGACCAGAACGCGAACGCGTAACCGGGGCAGGGGCTCGCCTGGATGGTGGAGTTCCCGGGAGGGGTGGTCGACCCCGAATTCTGGCCACTGGTGTAGACCTGGCCACCGAAAGTGATCGAGCCGCACGTCGAGGGGCCGGTGGAGAAATCGACGGTGTAGGTGCTGTACGAATTGAAGACGACCGTCAGCGTTCCATTCCCTGTCACGGAAAGGGTGGTGGAACTGAGATAGATGTTGGAGACCGACAGGTTACCGGAGTTCCCGGTGGACCAGATATGGAAGTTCGTATTGTTGCAGGGGACCGCCAGTATGTTGTAGTTTCCACCGGAGGTGACGGTCACTTTCTGCCCGCTAACGTAATCGACGCCGTTGAAGAGGATCGAACCGCAGCCCGTCGGAGAGCTGTCCAGGGTCACGGCGTACGTGGTAGTTCCGACGAAGTTCGCATAGACCGTCCCACTCCCGCTCACGTTGACGGACGTGCTGGCCGCGGAGGGGTTGATGATGCTGACACCGCCCGCGGTGCTCCATCCTCGGAAGGCGAAATTAGGACAGGCGGAGGCCACAAGGAGAGCGTTTCCTAGGGCGAAGGTGCTCGATTGGCCGTTCGTGAAGGTGGTGCCTCCCAGCGTGATGGAACCGCAACTCGTCGGAGAGGTCGAAAAGCTCACGGTGGGCAGATTGTAGTGGGTGAACTTCGCCGTGAGGGTCCCGGAGGCGCTGACGGTCAACTGATTGCTGGTCACCGAGATGTTCCCTTGAGTTCCCCAACTGCCGAATCCGGTGTTGTTGCAGGGGCTCGATCCGATGTCATAGACTCCGGGAGAGAGGCGGAAGCTCTGCCCGGTCGTGTACAGGATCGAACCCAGGTAGACTCCCCCGCACGTGGTGGGGTCGGTGGCGAAGGTGATGGGATAGGTGGTGAGCCCCACGTTGGTGACGGACAGGCTCCCCGACCCCGTGACGCTGATGTTCGACAAGCTCGTGACCCCGCTGAGGAGGGCCACACCGCCGGTCGTGTTCCATCCGTGGAAGGCAAAGTTGGCACAGGGAAGGTCGTCGATGTGGTAGGTCCCGGGGGAGAGCGCAACGCTCGCGGCATCTCCCATCGATATGTTGGCCAGCGAGATGCTGCCGCAGGTCGTCGGTTCCAGGGTCGTCTGGACGGTATAGCTGGTGTAGGAGGAGAAGAGCGCCGTCAGATTGGCGAAGGAACTCAGCGTGACCGTGGTCGTACTGCAGGTTGGGCATCCGAGGGCGATCGCTCCGATCGATTCCCAGCTCTGGAAGTTGTAGTTCCGGCAGCTGGTGGCCCCGAGATTGTAGGTCCCCGGGGACAGCTGGACCGATTGACCGTCCGTGTAGATGGCCCCGTTGAAGTTGATGGCTCCGCACCCGACGGGAGCCAGGTGGAAATCCACCGTGTAGACCGTAGTGGAGACGAACGTGGCCACGAGATAGCCTGGGGCGCTCACCGTAAAGCTGTTCGCTGCGATCCCAGGGCTACCGCCCAGCTTCACTCCTCCCCCCGGGGTCCAGTAGCTGAAGGTGTTTCCGCACGGGTTGGGGGTCGCGTTGTAGACGACCCCGGGTCGGAAGGTGGCACTCTGACCGTTGGTGTAGGTGACCGCAGAGGGGAGGGTGGCGTTGACCGTGATCGATCCGCACGTGGTCGGGCCGGTGTCGAAGGTGACCGTGTACGTCGGAGAAACGTAGGCGTAGCTAACATTGAGGTCCCCGGCCGCGTTCACGATGACCGTCGTTGGGGAGCCCGTGGGGCTCGCGACGGTGAGTCCGGACGTGGAGCTCCACCCGCTGAGCGTGTAGTTGCCACAAGGCTCCGCCGAGATGGGATAGCTCAATCCGGCGGCGACACTGACCGTCTGACCGGTCGTATAGCTCCCTCCGTCGAATTGGATCCCCCCGCAGGCCATGGGAATGGTATAGAAGGTCACGGTGACCGGGGAACCGGCGATGAACATCGCCCCCAGGTTCCCGGATCCGGTGAGATTCATGGTCGTGGTGGCTTTGCCGGCCGCGGCCACTACGAGTCCGCCGCTGTAGCTCCACTGGGAGAAAGTGTACCCGCTGCAGGGGACGGCCGTGATGTTGTAGACCCCCTCGGAGATCCCGCCGGGGTAGCTCCCGCCGTTGCCGAAAGAATTCCCGTCCACGTAGATGGTTCCGCAGGTCGTGGGACCCGTGAAGGTCGAGAGGGAGTACGTCCAGTCCGAGATGAACGTGGTCTGGAGGGTGCCGCTGCCGCTCACGGTGATGGTGGTTCCTGCGCTCGTGGGGCCGGCCACCGAGAGTCCGCTGCCGGGGCCGGTGCCCCAGACATTTCCCCCCCAGTTGTTACGGGCCTGGAAATTGGCGCAAGGCACCGCCAGGATGTCGTAGGTTCCGGCCGATACCGGGGTGCTCTGTCCGGTGGAGTAGAGCTTCCCGTTGAACTCGATCTGGCCGCACCCCTGGGGGCTCGCGACGAAGTTGACAAGGTATTTCGCCGTAGCCGTGAAATTGGCCGTCAGGGTTCCTCCTCCCGAACTGACCGTGAGGAGCGTTTGCGCCGAGCGGTTGTTCTTCACGGAAAGCCCGGGGGACGTCCCTAGGTTCCAGCTGGAGAAGGAGAAACCGGTGCAGGGCACGGCCGTGAGGTTGTACACGCCCGGGGTGATCGCCGATCCACCCGAGGGGTAGTTTTGGCCATTCGTGAACGGGGCACCATCGACGTAGATGGTTCCGCAGGCGGTGGGGCCCGTGGCGAATCCCAGGGAGGTCGTGGATTGGGAGTAGTAGGTCGCGGAGAGCGTCCCATTCCCCGTTTCGGTGAGGATCGTGGGGGTCGTGCTGGTGACGTAGAGCGAGCCGGTGCTGCCCGTTCCCCACTCCGGGCCGCCCCAGTAGTTACTGGTGCTGAAGCGCGCACACGGATTCTCAGAGATGTGGTACTGATAGGAACCGCCGGAGGCGACCGGGGCCGTTTGCCCGTAGGTGTAGTTGGTTCCACTGAAGATGATCGAACCGCAACCGATCGGTCCGTTCTCTAAGGTGAGGGTGTAGGGTTTCGCATCGAGGAAGTTCGCCGTGAGCGTGGTCCCGTAGCTGAGCGTGACCGTGGTGGTGATCGAGGAAGAAGAGCCGAAGGTTGCCCCGCCAGCAGGGGCCGAACCCCATCCTGCGAAGTTCCACCCACCGCCCGAACAGGGAAGTGCAGACAGGTTGTACGTTCCGGGAGAGACCCAGCCGATGCTCGTCGAATCTCCCTGAACGGCTCCGCCCAAGACGACGGAGGCGCCGCAGTTCATGGGGCCAAGGTCGAGGCCCACCGTGAATTGCTGGGGGGAGCTGAACCAGGCATACAGGGTGCCCGCCGAGCTGACGGTCACCGTGGTGGAGGCAAGCGAGGGGGTTGCGGGGCTTATGCCGGTCGATCCTCCGTTCCCCCACGTCTTGAACTCGAAGTTGAGGCAACTGTTGCCCACGATCGGGTAAGTACCTCCCGCAATCACCACGCTCTGCCCCGTCGTGTAATTGATCCCGTTGAAGGTGATCGAACCGCAGGAGATGGGCTCGGTGTCAAAGGTCACTTTCAGGCCGGCGAGGGGAGACCCCCCCAGCGATTGAGCAGCAGCCAGGGAAGAGTGGGTCGAATGGGCGCTGGTGAGGATCGAAGCGTTCACCACCGCGTTCATCGGGATCGTGAAGCCCGCCACCGCGACCAAGGTCAACGCGAGAAGGTAGGCGAGTTGGAGGTTCCGGGCGGTGCTCGCGCGGCCCGGTTGGTTGTTCTTACGAGAAAGGGGCTCTTCCGTTCTGTTATTGCCGCTCATCGCATCGGTTCCCATACTGGGGGGTTGCGGTATCGTTTGCCCCCTATAAGAACCTTTGGTTTTTTCGTGGTTCCTACGGCGAGAAACCGGCAGAGGATCGGGCCCCTCCTTCGAGAGATCCGGTGAGGAGAGGAATTTGCTCGTGGGAGATGAGCATCCCTCGGGCTGGGAGCGGGTTTGCTCCGCTACCCGGGTTCGGACGATTGTGTCGCAGCCGCGTCCTTCCCTTCAGTCCCGCCAGTCCACTCCGATGGTGCGCTGGGAGAGCTTGGGGATCGGAGGGGGCCGGCGCTTGTGGCGGAAGGTCTCCACCCGGCGCGAGACCGCCTCCACCTCGGGCAGCGGGACCCCGAGCTTCTCGGCGATCTCCTCGGGGTGGAGGAGCCGCTCCAGACCGAGCAGCACCCGGTCGGCAAAGGCGTAGGTGAAGCCAAGTTCCTGCTCGTCGGTCTGTCCCTCCCAGAGTCCCGCCGTGGGAGGGGCATCCAGGATGGACTTCGGCAGCCCGAGTTCCCGGCCAAGGGCGAAGATGCTCGTCTTGTAGAGGTCGCCCAACGGAAGGAGGTCCACGCCTCCGTCGCCGTACTTGGTGAAGTATCCCAACAAGAGCTCGGACTTGTTCCCTGTTCCCGTTACGAGAAGCCGTTCCTTGTGGGCGGTCTCATACAGGAGGGCCATCCGGATCCGTGCCTTCCGGTTCCCTCGGGCCACCATGTCGTCCCCCGGAGAACCGAGGGCCTGGTCGAACGCATCCTCTATGGGGGTGATGGGGAGTTCCCGGAAACGGATCCCGAGCGAGGTGGCGTACTCCGCGATCTCCTTGCGGAGGGCGGCGGGAGCCCGGGCATCGGGAAGCGAGAGGCCCGTGACCCGTTGAGGTCCGAGCGCGTCGGCCGCGAGCCGCGCGACCAGGGCGCTGTCGATCCCTCCGCTCAGGCCCACCACGCAGCCCTGGGCATGGGCCGCGGTCACGTGCTCTTGGAGGAAGGCCGAGATGACCTCCCGGGCATAGGGGGGGAGACGGGGCTCGAGCACCGCGGTCATGGCGCGAGATACTCCAACGAATTCTCCCAGCGCCACCGCTCGATGCACGTGCATTCGGCGACCTTCCGCAAGGGCTCGAAGTCCTGGGAGAGCGTCGCCCGCTCGATGGCCCGGAGCACCCTTCCGTCGCAGGTGAGGCAGTTGTGGACGCCCCGCGGATTCCCTCCGGACGTCGGGAAGCTCACGAGGCGGACCGCATCGCCCACCGATTCCTTCCCCCGGAGGAGCACCTCGCGGAGGCTCCAGAGCCAGGGGGGGCGGTAGAGCTCGCGGCGCCAGAGCCGCTCCACGAGCGTCCCTCCCTGGATGTGCACGGGGTTGACGGAGATGGTCTGGAAGAGATCCTTCGCCTTTCCGATGGAGAGCACGGTATCCTCGATGGCCTGGCGCTCGGTGAGGAAGGGGGGCTTGAGCAGCAGGTAGGCCTTGCCGAGCACCTGCAGGTCGCGGAGGCGGCGGGCCGCCCCGAGGTATTCCTCCACGGTCGAGACCTTGGTGACGGCCTTCTGGAGCACGTCGTCCTGGGTCGTCTCGAGGCCGAGGGCGACCTCGAGCTCGCCTTCGAACCCCTTCCGGACCCCGTCGATGGCCTCCGGGGTCACGAACTCGGGGAGGGACTCGAAGAGGAGCCGGCGGGCCCGGCCCGAGAAGGCCTTCGCGACCCGGAGGCGGGCGGCCGGCGGGACCTCGTGCGGGTCGAGGAAGCTCCCCGAGGTGTAGATCTTGACGTACGGCTCGTCCCGGTAGTGGGTCATCGCCTTCGCGACCTGACTGAGGATCTCGTCCTCGGTCGCCTCCCGGCCCAGGGTCTCCCGGGCGTACCCGCACATCGTGCACCCCCGGGTGTGGGCCCAGTAGCAGCCCGAGGTGCGCAGGATGATCACGAAGGCATCGCAGGGGGTCCCGTTCAGGCTCTCTTTCTCGTGCCAGACCTTGAGGTACTCCCCACCCTCGTCCGCGGGTTCGGGTTTCCGCTCGGCCGCGACCGTGAGCGCCTCCGGGCGCACGAGGCTCTTCACGCCCGGACCTCCACGCGGACCGTCGCCCCGTCCGTGAGCCGCAGGGTCCTCCGGAGGCTCTTGGCCGCGATGAACTCGAAGACGTTCTGGTAATGCGTTCGGTCCGGGAGAATGAGATGGCACTCCCCTCCCGCAAGCTTCGCCTGGAAGCAGGTGGCGCCTCCGAAGGTCCGCCCCTCGGCCTCGAAGCCCTCGATGCGGATCCCCCGGATCCGCCGCACCTCCTCGAGCGCGTTGGCGTGCGCCGGATCGAGGCGCACGTTCAGGGTCCCGGGAAAGGGAAGGTAGCCCAGCTTCGCAACGAACTGGTCGTTGTACCCCTTCTTGGAAAGATAGTAGCGCCCCTCCCCCACGCCCGAAACGACGGTACCCGAGAAGACCAGTTCGCTGGCCGCCTCGAAGACCGCCTTGAGTTCCAGAAAGTCCTTGCGCAACGCGTCCACCCCCTGGGAAGTGAGGGTGAGGTGCTGCTTGCGGGATATAATGGTTCGCTTGAGGTGCCCGTGCTTCTCGAGCGAGAGCAGGTAGTTGTCCGCGGTCTGCTGGCTCACTCCCAGCTCGACCCCGATCTCCCGGGAGGAGAGCACCACCGGGCCGGCGATGGCCCCCCGGAGGGCCAGACGCTTCAGCAGCTCCCAGGCCCCATAGTTCAATCGTCCTGCGACGGCCACGGGGGCCCCAGGGGTCCCAGACCCTAAAGGCTTTCGGCACGGGCCACCCTATGCCCGCTCCCGGGGGAGAAACACCATCCTTTTATGGGGGGGAGGCTTTGTTGCTTCCACCATGACAGAAGGGGCGGTCGAAGCCGTCGATGTCAAGCGGCGTCTCGGGACCCTTCGGTACAACACCGACTCGGCCGAACACGCCCATATCACCGTCAAGCCCGCGATCTGCGCGAAGTGCCCGCATTCGTTCTGTACCATCGCCTGCCCCGCACAGTGCTATCAGCGGATCGACGGCAAGCTCGTGTTCAAGTACGAGGACTGCGTCGAATGCGGCACGTGCGACATCGCCTGCGACCAGGGCTCCGTCACCTGGAACCTCCCCCGGGGTCCCTTCGGCGTACGGTACGCCTACGGGTAAGCGGCTGCGATCTCCACCCACGGATGGCGTGGGCATCGTCCCCGGGAGGAAGGGGGTCGCCCGGCCCGAGGAGTTCCGTTCCGTCCGCGGGGGACCGGAGTTGGCGCAAGTATGATATTCCTCGCGTCTTCAGGCATCGCGTCTTCGGGTCGACAGATGGTCATCATAGCGGTCCCAAAGGAAACGGCTCCCGGCGAGAAACGGGTGGCCATGGTGCCCGAAGTGGCCCTACGCCTCGTGAAGGGAGGGGCCGAGGTCCGGTTGGAGACCGGGGCCGGGGCATCTGCCTACTATCCTGATTCTCAGTACCAAGCCGTGGGCGCCAAGCTCGTCAGCGATCCCAAGGCGCTCTATTCCGGTGCCCAGATCGTGGTCAAGGTCCAGCCTCCCACCCCGGCCGAGGCGGCCGCGTACGCTCCCGGCACGATCGTCATCGCCCTCGTGAACGCCTCCCGCAACCTCGACAGTGTGAAGGCGATGCGGGACCTCGGGCTCACGGCCTTTGCCCTCGAGCTGCTCCCGCGTATCACCCGGGCGCAGTCCATGGACGTGCTCTCCTCCCAGGCGACGGTGGCCGGCTACCGCGCCGTGCTCCTCGCGGCTCAGGAGACCCCGAAGCTCCTTCCCATGCTCACCACCGCGGCGGGGACCATCCGCCCGGCGAACGCTCTCATCCTCGGGGCCGGGGTCGCGGGCCTCATGGCGATCGCAACGGCCAAGCGCCTCGGGGCGATCGTGACCGGCTACGATGTCCGGCGCGCCGCCGGGGAGCAGGTCCGCAGTCTCGGGGCCAAGTTCCTGGAGCTTCCGATCAATGCCGAGGGCACCGGAGGATATGCCCGGGAGCTTACTCCTGAGGAGAAGGCGATGGAGAAGGCCATGGTCGACAAGGCGGTCGCCGCGGCCGACCTCGTCATCACGACCGCCAACATCCCGGGGAGGAAGGCGCCCCGCCTCATCGGAAAGGAGGTCGTGTCGGCCATGAAACCGGGGGCCGTCATCGTGGACATGGCCGCCGAATCCGGCGGCAACTGCGAGCTCACCCAGCCCGGACAGAAGACGGTCGTGAACGGGGTCGTGATCCTCGGTCCGCTGAACCTCCCGAGCGATCTCCCGTTCCACTCGAGCGAGATGTATTCCAAGAACATACTCTCCTTCCTGGGTCTCATCATCGGCAAGGACAACCAGATCGTCCAGCCCTTCGCCGACGAGATCCTCGTCGCCAGCCTGCTCGTCCAAGGCAAAGAGGTCAAGAACGCGATGGTCCGCGACCTGCTCGGGGGACCGAAATGATCCTCGACATCCCCCAGTGGGTGCTCCTCTACCTTCCCCTGATTTACATCGCGGTCCTCGCGGCCTTCACGGGCTACGAGGTGATCAGCCGGGTCCCCACCCTGCTCCACACCCCGCTCATGTCGGGTTCGAACTTCATCCACGGCGCGGTGCTCGCCGGCGCCATGGTGATGCTCGGGCTGGCGCAGAACCTCCCGGAGCAGATCGCCGGCTTCGTGGCCGTGCTCCTCGCCGCGGCGAACGTGACCGGAGGCTACGCGGTCACCGACCGGATCCTCGAGATGTTCGACCGCTCCAAGCAGCCCCAGAAGAAGAAGGAGGCCTAAGATGGAGTGGATCTACTACATCATCGAGCCCATCTATCTCCTCGCCGCCCTGCTGTTCATCCTGGCGCTCCGGGCCATGAGCAACCCCGCGACGGCCCGTCGCGGGATCGTCTGGGCCGGCTTCGGGATGCTCCTCGCCGTCGCCTCGACGGTGCTCATCCCCGCCACCCTCCCCGCAAGCTCCACGCTCGAGATGAACTTCGTCCTGATGGCCATCGCCGTGGCTGTCGGCGGGGCCATCGCTTACTACGCCGCCATCAAGGTCCAGATGACCAACATGCCGCAGATGGTCGCCATCTACAACGGCATGGGTGGCGGCGCGGCGGCCGGCATCGCCGCGGTCGACCTCATGCTGGGCGGCTGGCCGGCCAACATGTACTCTCCGCTCGACATCGTCGGCGGGCTCATCGGCTCCATCTCCTTCGCGGGCAGCCTGGTCGCCTTCCTGAAGCTCCAGGGCTGGATGACCCAGAAGCCCGTGACCTTCCCCGGGCAGAACGTCGTCAACCTGGTCATTCTCTTCCTTGCGGCGCTCTTCGGGGCGTTCTTCCTCGCCCAGCCCGGTTTCCTCTCCGGCATCCCGGTGAGCTTCCTCATCCTCTTCTTCGTCTTCGGCCTGCTCTACGGGCTCTTCATGACCCTCCCTATCGGCGGGGCCGACATGCCCGTCGTCATCTCCCTCTACAACGCCTTGACCGGGATGGCGGTCGGGATCGACGGCTTTGCGCTCAACAACTACGCGATGATCATCGCAGGGGTCATCGTCGGGGCCGCGGGCTCGCTCCTCACCCTCCTCATGGCGAAGGCCATGAACCGGTCCATCTCCAACGTGCTCTTCAGCGCCTTCGGTTCGAAGGAAGAGTCCGGGGCCACGATCCAGGGAAGCATGAAGCCCACGGACCCGGACGACGTGGCGGTCATGCTCGCCTACGCGGCGAAGGTCATCATCGCCCCCGGTTACGGGATGGCCGTGGCCCAGGCCCAGGGGAAGGTCAAGGAGATGACCGACATCCTCGAGGCCAAGGGGGTCTCGGTCAAGTTCGGCATCCACCCGGTCGCCGGCCGGATGCCCGGGCACATGAACGTGCTCCTCGCCGAGGCGGGGGTCTCCTACGACAAGCTCTTCGACATCGACGAGATCAACCCCGAGTTCGCAACGACGGACGTCGCGATGGTCATCGGGGCCAACGACACGGTCAACCCCGCGGCCCACCGCCAGGGGAGCCCGCTCTTCGGCATGCCCATCCTCGAGGTCGAGCAAGCCCACAATGTCGTGGTCCTGAAGCGGGGCCAGGGGAAGGGATTCGCCGGCATCGAGAACGACCTCTTCTACCGGGACAACTGCAAGATGCTCTACGGTGACGCCCAGGACAGCCTTGGAAAGGTCATCCAGGCGCTGAAGAAGCTCTAGTGCCTTCGGACAGCGCCCCGCTCCTCCCGGATGTGTTCGTGTCCGTCTCCTCACGGCAAGCTTAACTAGGTCCGGGGGAATCCATGCAGGGAGGACGGAGGAAAGAGACCATGGCGGCTACGGTGGAAAAGCACGCTAGTCACGCATCGGACGGAGGAGAGCAGGTGATCCTGGTCGATTCCACGGGGAACCCGGTCGGAACGGCCCCGAAGATGGAGGCCCACCAGCACGGGGGCCAGCTCCACCTCGCCATCTCGGTCGTCGTCTTCGATGACAAGGGACGCATGCTGATCCAGCGCCGCTCCTCCGGGAAGTATCACTCCGGGGGTCGCTGGGCGAACACCTGCTGCTCCCATCCCCGGCCCGGGGAGAGCCTCGAGACGGCCGCCCACCGCCGCCTCCGGGAGGAGATGGGGTTCGACTGTTCCCTCAAGGAAGCTTTCGATTTCACCTACCGCATCGACGTCGGAGGGGAGATGACCGAGCACGAGTACGACCACGTGTTCGTCGGCAAGTTCGACGGGCAGCCCCATCCGAGCCCGGAGGAGGTCTCCGAGTACCGGTGGGTGAGCCTGGAAGAGCTGTACCGGGATGTCCGGGCCGATTCGAAGGACTACGCCCCCTGGTTCAAGATCATCCTCGTCCACCTCGGCGAGATGGACGTCGAGCGCCTCTTCGAATAGTCCCGGCGCTCAGCGCCGGGAGAAGAGCACGATCCGGTTCGTGTTGGTACCCCGCTGCCCGTTCGTGATCCCCCAGCAGTTGGAGGTCTTGGTGAACCGTTGTGCGTTCACGAGGATCCCTTCCACTTTCAGCCCCGCCCCGAGGCCACACCCCACCACGCTCTCCTCCAGGGGGATCTTCCCCTTCCGGACCTCCCCCACCTCGAAGGCGATGTGACCCTCCGGCGTGAGGATCCGGGCGAGTTCCCGGAAGACCTGCCCCATGTATTGCTCCCAGGAGCTCAGGCTTCGGAAGCACGCGAAATCGACGGAGTCGGTGTCGATGCGGCAGAACCAGTTCCGGAGCCAGTTGTCCTGCGCATAGTTCACGACGTCGAGGAACGGCGGGGAAGTGACGATCAGGGAGACCGAACGGGACCGGATCGCCGGGGTATGGGCCGCGTCCCCGGTGAGGAGGAGGGACCGGGACGCGACGGAGCCCAGGCGGTCCCTATCGGCCCGGGTGAGCCCGCGGAGCAGCGCAGCGCTCTTCCGCTGCAGGAGGGCCCTGACGTCCCGGCGCGGAGGCGTCTGTCCCAGCCGCCGGTTGATCCGCTTCTGGGAGGCTACGGAGGCGGCCTGGTTGGGGGGGAGCGTGTACACGGAGAAGAATCCCTTCGAGTGTCCCGTGAGTCGGTTGACGGCGACCATGCGGATCCAGTCGTCCAGCGGGTCCAACGTCCCTTCCGTCTCCCGTTTCCGGAAGTACTCGCGGAGGTTCGCGAGCTCCCGGAGCGTCTCGGGGTGGTAGAAGACCCTCAGGGAGGCCGGTCCGCGTGCGGGACCATCTAGCCGCAGTTGCTGCAGACGGGCCACCACCTCCTTTTGCGTGGGAGGGTTCAGCCGGGGCCGGGTGAGCAGGATGCTCAGGGGGTTCGCGTCGTTGCCGACCGGGACCCGTCCGGCGAGCGCAGCCTCCAGCGGGGTGGTCCCCCGTCCCATGAAGGGGTCGTAGATCCGGTCCCCCTCTTCCGTTAGGTGCCGGATGAAGTACGCGGGCAACTGGGGCTTGAAACAGGCCCGGTACGAGATCTCGTGCAGGGGATTGGCCTGACGTTGCTGGGCCGTCCAGAGCTCCCCCTCCCATCGCGGTATCCCTCCGTTCTTCGGAAGGACCCCTTCAGGCTGGCGGGGGCCCGGGGGAGGGATCAGTTCGAGGAGCGGGCCTTTCTCCGGGGCGGGAAGGAGGGAGGACGGGCGGGAGGAGGCCATGACCCCTCAAGGAGACGGAGGTTTAAGGAGTACGGAGGGCACCGGAGCGTCAGCGGGAAGGGTGCTTGTGGGGAGCGTACTCCTCCACCACCTCGGTGAAGATACGTCGCAGCCGTTTGGAGGCGTAATCCACATGGCACTGCTTGGCGGAATTGAACCCGAACTCTCCCATCTTTTCCGACAGGGAGGGTTGCCGCAGCACTTGGGCCAGCGCACCGGAGAGCTCCTCGACGGAGCCGGACTGGGCGATGTAGCCGTTGACCCCGTCGATGACGAGCTCGGAGATGCCCGCCCCGCTGCTCACGACGATGGGCTTCCGGTGGAGCCACGCCTCGATCCCCACGAGGCCGAAGCCCTCGCGGATGGAGGGGAGCACGAGGACGTCGCAGGTCTCGTAGGCCGCGTGGATGTCCTCCTCGTTGAGGTACCCGGCGAAGCGGACGCTACCCTCGATCCGGAGGGCACGGCAGAGCTTCTGGAGCTGGTCCTTCCAGTTCGCGGAGCCCGCCTTGGTCTGCACCCGGGCTTCCTGAGAGGCGGTGAAGCTTCCGTTCCCCACGAGGACGAGCACAGCGCTGGGGAAGCGCCGGCGGATCCGGGCGAACGCACGGAGGGCCAGGTCGTGCCGCTTCTGCGCATCCATCCGCGCCACCATGAGGATCACCGGTCCTTCCCCGAGCTTCCAGCGCGACCGGAACTCTTGCGACCGGTTCGGGGTGGTCTGGGGCACGGTCGCCACGTCGATGTAAGGATAGATCTGGTACGCCCGCCCGCGGTACCCGGACCGGATGAGGTCCTCCATCTCGCGCCGGGTGGAGAGCACGACGGCATCGAAGCCCTCGACGCTCTTCAGGAAGAAGTTCCGCAGCGGTCGGGGGATCCCGCCCAGCTGGAAGGGGATATGCCAGCGGAGGAGGGCGGGGGCGACGGGCCCGATCAGGGAACCGATCTGGATCTGCTGGAAGTCATTGACGTAGTAGGCGTCCACCTCGTCGATGAACTTCAGGAGCTTCGTGGCGCACAGGTGGGAATACTCGACGAAGGCGAGGTAGTCCTGGTTGTCGAAGGAGAAATGACTGATGCCGTGGAAGGCGTCCCACATCTCCCGCTTGAACCGGAGGTAGCCCGGGAGGACGCGGGACGGGACCTCGACGAAATCCAGGCGAAAGCCCTCTTCGGTCACGATCTCGTGGGCCATGCCTTCCCGCCCGCTCGAGACCCAGACCGGGTTGGGGGCCACCCACTTTCCCGCGGAGGTGCGCAGAAGACTGAACATCATCGGGACGACACCGCCGACGCTCTTCGCATGGGTCTCGAGCGAGATGCGTTCCGGGGTCCTCTGCCCCCCCAATTCCTCCAGCCGCAAGGGGGGCGTCTGGGTGTTGATGCACAGGCGGATCATGATGTCTCGTCCTCTTGAAAGCCGCAATCGTAAATACGATTGACGGTTGGCAACGCCGGATGCGGGCAAAAGGGCAGGGGCGCCGCACCTACTTGGAGCGGCTGGGGCAGCGGCTCGACACCCTGCGACGGGGGATCCAGACCGGGATGGGGCCCTGGCCGTCGATCTACAAGAACCTGGTCCACTGGTTCGTCATCGCCATCCCGATCGGGATCATCTCGGGCCTCGGGGCCGTCGCCTTCATGTGGCTGTGGCAGGGCTCGACGGAGTTCTTCCTCGGGTACCTGGTGAACATCCGCTATCCCGAACCGGGGGTGACCGGTCTTTCCCCCGGCGGTGTCGTCGTGTGGACCAGCACGTACCCCAGCATCCTTCTCCTCCCCCTCGTGATGGCCCTCGGCGGTCTCGGTGCGGGGGCGATCGCCCAGTTCCTCGCCCCCGAGGTCGAGGGGCATGGCACGGATCAGGCCATCCGCGCCTTCCACCGCAACGACGGGAAGGTCCGTCTCCGGGTAGGCCCGCTCAAGATGCTGGCCTCGGCGTTGACACTCGGTTCCGGAGGGAGCGGGGGAAGGGAAGGGCCCACGAGCCAGATCGGGGCCAGCTTCGGATCCTTCTGGGCGGATTTCCTGGGGCTCCCGACGAAGGAGCGCCGGGTGGCGATGGCCGTGGGATTGGGTTCCGGCATCGGGGCGATCTTCAAAGCCCCCCTGGGCGGCGCCCTCTTCTCCGCCGAGATCTTCTACATGACGGACTTCGAGCCGGAGGTCATCTTCCCCTCGATCATGTCCTCCGTGGTCAGCTACGCGATCTTCGGGAGCGTCTTCGGTTGGGACCCGCTCTTCTCCGCCCCCCAGGGGATCTCGTGGAGCGGGAACGTCTACCAGCTCCCTCTCTTCGCCCTGCTCGGTCTCCTCTGCGCGGGGGTAGGGGTGGGCTTCGTCCGGGTCTTCTACATGACCCGGTCGGTCATGCAGTCCCTGAAGATCCCCCTGACGCTGCGGGCCGCCCTGGGCGCCTTCATCGCCGGTCTCCTCGTCCTTCTCATCTACTTCCTCTCGCCCTGGGAGAATCATTTCGTTGCGCTCTCGAGCATCAACGTCGGCTACGGGTTCGTGCAGGCGATCATGTTGGGTCAGTACACCGTGCTCTCCTACATCCCGGTGCTCATCATCGTGCTCGCCCTCGCGATCCTCCTGAGGATGGTGGCGACGAGCCTGACCGTCGGGAGCGGCGGGGCCGCGGGTCTCTTCGGCACGAGCGTGGTCATCGGGGCGCTCCTCGGCTCGGCCGTGGGGGTCTTCTTCTACTGGCTCTTCCCCCAGTTCGGCATCTACAACCTCGTGCCCGCCGGCTACGTCGCGGTCTTCGCCATCGTCGGGATGATGGCCTTCTTTGGCGGCATATCAAAAGCCCCCCTGGCGGTGCTCGTCATGGTCATCGAGATGGTCGCGAGCTACAGCATCCTCATCCCGGCCATGCTCGCCATCTTCATCGCGTACGCCGGCACGGGACGGACCCATCTGTATTCCGAGCAGGTCGACACGCGGATGGACAGCGAGGCCCACCGGGAGGAGGCGATCGAGTTCGCCCTCCGGGGGCTCCGGGTCGGCACCATCATGAACAGCCGGGTGGAGCCGGCCGATCCTGGCCTGACCGTGGCGGAGGTCCGGGAGGGGTCGCACTGGAAAGACCAGCCCATCCTCCCCGTGCTCCGGGATGGGGTTTGGTTCGGCATCGTGCGCCGGGAGGACATGGAGCGCCTCGATCCCGCGGCCGCCGCGACCACGACCCTGTTCGACATCCTCTCCGTTCCCCGGTCGGTGGTCAGCGAGGAGACCTCGGTCGCGGAGGCCTACAAGTCCATGGAGACCCATTCGGCGGACGTGGCCGTCGTCATCGGCGCCGGGGTGGAGATGCATTACCGCGGGCTCATCACCCGCACCATGATCCTCGGGATCATCGAGGAAGGGGCGCGCGCCGATGATTGACCTCTTCCCCTACCGCCCCCGACCTTCCCAGGTGCCGGTGATCCGGGAGGTGAACCGTATCTCCTCCGAGGGTGGGACGCTCCTCCTCGATGCGTCGACCGGCACAGGCAAGACCGTCGCCGTCCTCGCTCCCCTCCTGGAGCACGCCCTGGCGGCGCGCCACAAGGTGCTCTACCTCGTCCGCACCCATGCCCAGGGCGCCCAGGTGCTGCGGGAGGTCCGGGCCATCAAGAGCAACTCCGGCGTCGAGGTCCTCGCCGTCACGCTGGAGGGGCGGGAAGGGCGGTGCCCCCTCATGGACGGTTGGAAGGTGGCGCGGGGAGCCACCCCTGAGGAGCTGGGAAAGCTCTGCGGGGACCGCAAGCGGGCCACGGCCGAGAACCTGGGCTCGGAGCGGACGGGGGTGATCCGCCTGGGCAAGGACGACAGCATCAGCCTGCGCGAGATCGAGGGATGCCCGTACTTCGCTGCCAACCTCGCCCGGGGACCTGCGGAGGCGCGGCAATGGGCCCTCGAACACACTCCCTCCGGGGCGGACTTCTCGGCCTGGGCGCGGGAGGAGGGGTACTGCCCCTACGAGCTCTCGAAGTCCCTCGCCCGGGAGGCCCACGTCGTGGTCGCCCCCTACATCACCTTCTTCCATCCCGGGATCCGCGAATCGCTCCTCTCCTGGATCGGGGCGTCCCTCGGCGAGATCGACCTCGTGATCGACGAGGCCCACAACCTGCCGGAGAACCTCCGGGAGCTCTCCTCCCTCCAGCTCAGCGAGGAGACGGTCGAGCGGGCCCTGCGGGAGATCACGGTCTCGGGCGGGGTGACGCTGGCCGACGGGATCGATGCCGCCGCCCTCCTGCAGAAGGTCAAGGAGGCGATGGAGGAGCTCGCCGCCGTCATCCCGACGACGGAGGAGGATGTCCTCCTTCCGGAGGGCGCGCTCGAGGAGGAGATACTTTCCAGCGAGATCCCCACCACCCGGCGCCTGGACCAGGCCCTCACCGCCCTCATGCTCTGGGGGGACGAGCTCCGGGAGAACCGCCGTCGGAACCGATTGCTCCCCCGTTCCTACGCGTACACCGTGGCGGCCTTCCTTCTCCGGTGGCGGGCGCTCGAGCCGCCGCAGTTCCTCAAGGTCGCGTGCCGGGAGCCCTCCCGCTCCCTCATCCTCTACTCCCTCGAGGTCGGGGACAGGATGGAGGCGGCGAAGTCCACGCACAGCACCGTCCACATGTCGGGGACGCTCGCCCCCCTCGAGGAGTACCGGGAGGCGCTCGGTCTCTCCCCGGGGGCCCACCTACTCGTCGCCCCTCCCTCCTTCCCTCCCGAGAACCGCCGGATCTTCATCTCGGAGAAGGCGACCTCCCGCCGCTACGACGTGGAGAAGGAAGAGGGCGCAGAGCTCCTCCGGCGGGAGATCCTGGACGCGGTGAAGGTGCTCCCGGTCAAGACGGCGGTCTTCTTCCCCAGCTTCGCGCTGCTCAGCAAGATCCTCGGGATGGGGCTTGTCAACGATCTGGAGGAGATCGGACGCGGGGCCGTGATCGAGCAGCGGGGACTCTCTACGGAGGACCTATGGCGCCTGGTCGACGGCTTCAAGCGCTCCACAGAGGCGCGGGTCCTCCTCGGGGTCTGCGGAGGACGCATCTCGGAAGGGATCGACTTCCCCAACGAGGAGCTCGGGGGGGTGATCCTCGCGGGGATCCCCTATCCCCGCCCGTCGGCCCGACGGGAGGCGCTCTCCCGCTACCTGGAGGCGACCGTGGGGAACGGCTGGGAGCACTGTTACTCCGCTCCTGCCCGCCGGTCGATGCAGCAGGCCCTGGGCCGCATGATCCGGACGGAGACGGACCGCGGGATCGGGATCATCCTGGACCACCGGGCGGCCCGTTTCAAGGACGGACTGGGG
>JAKAYL010000056.1 GCA_021809545.1 Thermoplasmata archaeon | reverse complement strand
GACCTGTCCCGATCCCGTCCGCAGGATCCGATCGATCCGGCATCCGCCCGCGCTCCATGAAGGGCAGAATCCCAGCCTGAGGGGATAAGCTGGGCCACGGACGTCCCGGACCCCGGGCGGTGGTTCCTGGATCAGCGGGTCTGTCGGCCCCAGTTCACCACGCCTGCGGCGGCAAGGAGGCTGGTCAAGGCCTCGTGGTACCCCTCGGGAGGGGCGGAGAGGACCTTCTCGGCGGAGGTGGCGAGAGCGGCCCCGAACTCACGTTCCGTGTCGGTGAATCGCCACTCGTGCCGTTCCACGCCCTTTCCTATGGCGACCAAGAACCCCCAGGCGAGCCCCTTCACCTTGCCCTCCTCCGGTAGAGCGGAGGTCAGGTGTTGTTCGACGGCGGGGGGGCCCTGGGTCCGGTAGAGGCGGGAAACGGCGATGGCGAAGGCGGCCTCGGCCACCACGTCCTCGTACTCGGGCAGGGCGGAGACGATCACTCGCTCCCTCTCCTTGCGGTGGAGACGCTCCACGAGCTCGCTCACCCGGCCCGGGGAGCTCTGGAACTCCTGCAGAAGCCGTTCCGCTTCCGCATCGTCCGCTCCCATCGTGCGGATGATGTCGATCGCATAGTCCTTCCACAGTGCCTCCAGGGTCTTGCCCGCGGTCCGATCGGCGACAAGGAGGACCGTCCCATGCCCGGGAAGAAAACGGTCGAGCACCTTCTTCTCCGCTTCGGTAGGTTCCAGCGCCTCGATGAAGGCCGTCGCCTCCCCCCCGTAGCAATGACCGCCGGCGACGAAGCATTGTCCCCGCACCGCCCGAATGGCCTCCTCGGTTTCCCGGGCGTACTCTGCGAGGAAGGCCGCGTCGGAGAGCTTGCCTTTGCGGTAGTCACGTTCGGACCCCGAGCCTCGGCCAGGGAGCGTGCCCAACGGGCAGGCGCCCTTGTGGTGGTGCTCCAGGGGGTACTCCAAGGACACGGTGAAACTTCCCTGCGGATCCGGCACGGCCATGTTCTCGAGGAAGGACCCGAGGAGATGCGTGTCGTCCCGGGTGCACTTCTTGCAGATCCGGAAGGAGGTCTGGGCCGATTCCCAACCGATGGCGAGGTGGGGAAGGATCTCCCCCTTCTGGAGATGTTGGCAGACCATCGCCTTCTCCCCCTGGAAGTCCATGGCGAACAGACGGTAGGGGAGACGGCCGACCGCCAGGGTCACGAAGCGGGCAGGAGGCCGCCCCGCCCGTCCGGAGCAGACGACCCGATCGTCCATCGCATAGAAATGGAGGCCCCCGCCTCCGAAGAGCCCTCCCTTGGCCAGCTTCATGTAGCCCAGGAGGAGACGGCGGGGATCGGAATAGTACTGCACGGCGATATGGGCCTCCGGAGGAGGCGGGCCCAACGCGAGGAAGGGCACGTTCCCGGTGGAATAGTGAGCGACCGCCGTGACGGTTTCCGGACGCTCCTTCAGGAAGTACAGGAGGCAGGCGTACGCACGGGGGATATCGCTCCCCTTGACCATCCAGCGCTTGAGAGCTTCGGAGTCCTCGTAGTCCTCCTGAACCCGGTCCAGTTCTTCCCTCAACCGGTCAAACTGTGCCGTGGGGCAATCGTCGCTGAGGTCGGGGAGAAGCTTGTGGGGGTCCTTGCGGAGCTCCCGGGCGCGCGAGAGCGCCTGCTCTTCCTTTCCTCCGGATGTGGATCGGATCCGCGGCATATAGCGGTCCTCAGCGATGGCAGAGCGCTAGGAAGTTCTGGAAGATCCTCTCGCCGTGCTCGGTGTGCTCCACCTCAGGATGGAATTGGAGTCCGAAGAGGGGGCGGGTGTCGTGCACCATGGCCTCCACCCGGCAGGTCTCGGAAGTGGCCACCGTCCGGAATTGGGCGGGGACCTCGGAGACCTCATTGTTGTGGGAGCCCCAAGCGACAAAGGAGGGCGGTACCCCCAGGAACAGGGGAGAGGAGTCCGTCTCAAGCTTCACGGAGACCCGTCCAAACTCCGGGGAGGCGGCCCGGGCCACCTTGCCTCCGAAATGCGTCGCCATGAATTGATGGCCGACGCAGATTGCGAGCACCGGCACCCGGGACATGTCGAGGTAGGTGCCTTCCTCGCCCAACCCCTCGGTCGTTCCCTCCAGGTTCTGGGTCCCTCCGCTGAGGACGATGCCGTCCGCACGGAGCTTCTCGAAGGGAGTGGTATAGGGTAGGATCTCCGTTTCGACCCCGAGGTCCCGCAGGACGCGGTACTCCCGGTGCGTCCACTGCCCCCCATTGTCGATGACCGGCACCCTCATTTCTCCTCCTTCTTGGATTCCATGGAGTGCACCAGCACATCTACTTTGTCCTTGAGCTTCGTCACGTCCTCCCGCATGTGCAGCATCTCCTCCTCGAAGGGGGTGAAACCCTGGGGAGAGAGGATCCGGTGGGCGATGTAGATCCCGATGAAGAGCGCTCCCACGAGGGCGAGGCTGGTGATGAGGACGATGGAGAAGATGAAGGCGAGCGGGTTCTCGAGGACGGTGACATAGCCCAGGGTGAAGAAGTGGAAGACCTCCGCGATCTCGAGAACGACGAGCACCGCGATGATGAGCGTCCAGAAGACGATGGTACGGGAGGGTTTCATGCCCGAACCCCCGAGTACGTGGTTTCCGACAGGACGAGGGCCTGTGGGAGCTGCGAGAGGGACCAGACCTGCTCCTGGGAGGTAGGGAGGTTGCCCAGCGGATAGGCCGTCAGAGTGCCACCCCCCGGAGTAAGGGAAAGGAGGAACCCGTACGTTCCGTAGGAGTAGGCCGAGCTCGTGGGAGGATTGTTGACATAGGTCGCGGATACGTTCAAGGCGAAGTCGGCGGACGTATTGACGGTGACGGAGTAGACGAGGTGGTTGGTGGCGTTCTCCCAGTAGTCCCAACGGAGATTCATCGGACTCCCTGCGGAGAAGTTGCCCGCCGACAGGTTCACCCCGAAGGAGATCTGGGAGAAGCGCACATGCCCGTAGCTTTCCAGGTAGACGATGAGGGTGTTGTTCCCCAGGTAGTCCACGTAGAGGACCCCCCGGCTCAGGAGGGGACCAGGGGGGACCGAGAAGCCCCCCTCCAGGGTCGGGGTCAGGAGGAGCAGTAGCACCAGGAGCACGGCCACCGCCCCCAGGGTGAGGTGCACGTTCGCCTCCCGGCGATCGATCGAGGGAAGCTTCATTTCGAGGTCTCCCCGGACTTCCACCCCCGGTAAAGGGAGTGGGGGACCCCGAGGTGGTCCAGGACCTTGCCGGCAAGGTAGTCAACGAGTTGCTCCACTTTCGTGGCCCGGAGGTAGTAGGGTGGGGAGGCCACGAGGAGCAGGGCCCCGGCCTCCGTCAGGAGGGTCATGTTCCGCAGGGTGAAGACGGAAAGGGGAGTCTCCCGGGGAACCAGGATGAGAGGGCGGTGCTCCTTCAGGTGGACGTGGGCGGCCCGGGCAATGAGGTTGTCGGCGAAGCCGTGGGCGACCTTCGCGAGGGTGTTCGCAGAGCAAGGGACGATGACCATCCCGCGGGTCGGCGACGAGCCGCTCGCGACCCGGGCGGTGAAGTCCTTCTCCCCCAGCACGGCGTCCACGTAGGGCCGCAGGTCCTCTATCGAAAGATCGCACTCTTCCCGGAGGACCAGCTCTCCTCCGGCGGATACGATGAGCTGGACGGGGACGTGCGCCGCGTGGAGGGCCTTAAGGACGGCGACCGCGATGGGGGCCCCGCTCGCCCCCGTGAATCCAACGACGACGGTGCTGGCTTCCGAACCGGTCATCCCTGGAGATCCTTCCAACCGGCGTCGAGCCAGTGGGCGGCGAGGTCCATCTGCTCCTTGGTGGCCTCCTCCCTTGGCTTGATGACCCACTTTTCCGGGGGGGCCTTTCCGAAGACGACCGTCAGGGAGGTAAGCCTCCCCCTGCGGAAGAACGCGACCTCCGCGGATTCGCCCGGAGCGTAGCGCTTCAGGGCCTCGGACAGGCCGTCAAAGGTCACCCGGGTCCCGTCGAACGCCACGATCTCATCGCCCGGGGTGAGTCCGGAGCGCTGGGCTGGGGAGCCCTCCGTGACATTCTTGATGCGGGGGTTCTCCCGGACCTTCTCGGATTCGATCCCGAGATAGGCGGGGACACCCTCCTCCTCCTCGGGATCCCTCCCCTCTTTCTCCTTCTCCGCGGGGTTGAGCGAGAGACCGGCGTATCCCAGGAAGGTCTCGAAATCGAGCTCTTGGAGGCCCGATACGTACGAGGCGAAGAACTCCCCGACATCCTCCCCGGTCGCAGCCCGGACCTCTCCCGGGAGCGCGTTCTCACCGATACCGACCCCCCGGGAGCCGAAGTTGTTCCAGAGGTGGCGCATGACGTCATCGAGGGACTTGGTGCCTCCCGTGCGTTTCCGCAGCTCCAGGTCGAGGCAGAGGGAGACCAGCCCGCCCTTCAGATAGTAGGAGATGGAGACGTTCTTGGTCGCCTCGTAGGGGCGGTAGAGGTCGATCCAAGTGTCAAAGCTGGACTCCTCGAGGCTCTGGACGAGTCGGCCAGGAATCTCCCGGTACTTCTTGATCTGCTTCGCCACCTCGGAGAGGTACTTCTTGGGCGAGAAGAGGCCGGCACGGCGTAGCAGGAGGTAGGTGTAGTAGTCCGTCGTCCCCTCCGAGAGCCACAAGAGGTGGGTGTAGTTCTCCCGGGAGTAGTCGAAGGGTCCGAGCACCTCCGGCCGGATGCGCTTCACGTTGAACAGGTGGAAGTACTCGTGGCAGGTGACATCCAGGAAGAACTCGTAATCCTTTCGAGGGCGGAAGACCGTGTGGGGCATGACGATCGAAGTGGAGCGGGCGTGCTCCAGACCCCCGTCCCATTTCTCCCCCAAGTGGTAGAAGAAAGTGTAGTGGTCCATGGGAAGAAGGCCGAAAAGCTTCCGCGTGGCCTCCACAATACGCCCGACATCCTCCTCGACCTTGTGCCCCGGGACCGCCCCCGCGGGCCCGCAGAAGACGAGGTCGTGGGTCACCCCCGACGGCCGGATGGTGTGCACTTGGGGATTCCCCACATCGATGGGGGTGTCGAGCAGTTCGTCGAAGTCCCGCGCTCGGAATCGGGGAGGGTCCTTGGAGATCTCGGGAAGTTCTGCGTAGACCTTCCAGTTGGCGGGAGGATGGATCTCCAATTCTAATGGTATCTTCTTTTGGCCGTTGACCTCGCAGAAGGCCCCAGCTCCGTTCAGGTAGATGTGCTCTGGGGAGATATCGAGCCCATGGCTCGAGAGTTCGTGCCCGTAGACCGAGTAGGAGAAGCTGAAGTGGGTTGCCTCTCCGGCGTCGACGACCCATGTGTTCTTGGATTCCTTCCGGACAGGAAGGGGGTGCCCGTCTTGAGTGACCGCCCGGATGGCTCGGACATTGCGGGCATACTCACGGACGATGTACGCACCCGGGGTCCACACGGGCATGGCGAAAGTGACCTTCGGGCCCATCGATGCCGGACGAACGACCTCGATGGTCACGCGGATCTTGTGTCCCGGGAGGTCCAAGGGGTCGACCGTATAGCGTATCGACGGGGAGGCTGGATTGCCGGACATAGACTTACAAAGGCAGGCAACGAGAGAGATAACTACTTTACGGGGATGGTGTATCGCCCACCTTGGTGACCCCCGTGGACGAAGCCGGCGCACTCCGGATGCGGGATCTCGTGAGGGACCTCCCGGCCCAGCTTTCGAGGGGGTTCACGATCGGACGGAACTCTCCCTTCGCACCGAAGGGGCAAGGGCCCCTCCTTCTGCTAGGGATCGGGGGAAGTTCCATCGCCGGGGACCTTCTCTCGGCCTATGCCAACCAAAAAGGTTCCCGCCCCCTCCTTACCTCCCGCTCCTTCTCCTTGCCGGCATGGGCAGGTCCGGGCATGCCCGCCATCGCCGTCTCCTACTCGGGGAACACAGCAGAGACGCTCCAGGCTTTTCGGGAGGCAAAACGTCGTGGGCTAGACCTGGGAGTCGTCACATCGGGCGGCGAACTGGCCAAGGAGGCAAGAGAGGCGGGGATCCCGAGCTCAGTGGTCCCCGGGGGTCTCCCACCGAGGGCCGCCGTGGGGCTTCTCCTGGGTGCCCTCTGCGGGATGCTCTCGGCAACGCTCGGACCCTCCCCCTCCACGTTCGAAGCGGCCGTCCACACCCTTGAATCCCAAGCGCCGGAGATGACCTCCCCGAAGGGCCGTGCCCACGGCGTCGCCGAGGCGTGGAAGGACCGGGAACTCATGGTCTATGTTTCCGAGCGGCTGACGCCGATCGGACGCCGCTGGAAAACACAGTCCGAGGAGAACGCCAAGCACCTCGGACACTTCGACACCATCCCCGAACTGCTGCACAACGCCATCGTGGCGTGGGACACGCTCTCCCGGACCGAGGCGGAGCGACGGGCGGTGGCGATCGTGCACGGTCCGCTCGACCCTCCCGAGGTCGAACGACGTTGCCAGTACCTTAAGGGCGCCTTGGAGGACCGGGGAGCCCGGGTGGTCGATGTTCGGCTGTCGGCGACGGAACCGCTCGCCGAACTTTTCGAAGGCCTCTGGATCGGAGATCATGCGTCGCTGGTCAAGGCGGATTCCCTGGGGATCGACCCCATCCCGATCCGCGGGATCGAGAAGATGCGGGCGGAGATGGCACGATGATGAGGCTCTCCCTGGGGATCGGGGCCCTGCTTCTGGTATGCCTGCTCGTCGCTTCTCTGCCGATTCCCGGCGGTGGACTGCCCGCTGCCTCCGCCTCCTCCCCACACCCGGCAGCGAGCAAGCTGATCCAAGGGCTCTACATGCTGAACACGACGGACCCTAACGCCGGACCCAACCATGGGGCCTCCATGTACGTCACCAGCTTTGCGATGCCCCCCTACCGGGGAACCGGGTTCGCCAGCTTTCAACTCGCCGTCGACGAGCTCGTCAATTCCTCCTATCTCTTCGTGTGCGGGCTGGAGGCTAACTGGACCCTCGGGGGACCCACGGCCTATCCCTTCGCCGCAGTGATCAAGGTCACCGGCGGTTTGAACGGTAACCTTACCACCTTCGGAACCGGGTCCCCCGTTCCCGTCGGAACCCTGCTCCGCGTGTACGTGGAGGGGAGCCCCTCGGGGGTGTGGACCGCCTACGTCAACGGGGATCCCATACTCAACTATTCCCTCGGAGCGGGAAGCGTATCGGACCCCTTCGACACCTTCGTCACCCTCACCTCCTCCTCGTACGGCGTTCCCTGGCTCCCCCGCCTGGTCTCTCTCCCGCAGGCACTCGAGGTCCTGAACGGAACCCAATGGTACATGCCGCAGGGCGTGTACGCCGATTGGTTGGGCAGCGGTCCCGCACCGCTCAATCTCTCGGGAGCGTCCCTCAACTCCTCTCTCTTCCCCGGGGAGTTCGAGGCCGGCACCGGCTTCAGTTCGCTCTACCGCGGCGCCGTGGCCACGGAGATCTGGAACCAGACCCCCTTCCTCCCCTCCACGCTGCAGGGTACCACTTCGCCATCCCTGGCCGTCGCGGGAACCCTCGTCAATGTGAGCTGGCACGTCAGTTCCGGAGGAAGGAACGTCCCAGGGGTCGAAGTCGACTACTGGAGCAGCCTGGGAGGAGCTGTGGGCACCGCCCTCTCGGATGCCCAAGGGTGGGCGAACGGCACCTTCGTGGCACCCCTCGTCACGGTCGCCACCCCTGTGAACCTCACCGCCATGGTCCTGAACGCAAGCTTCTTCGGGGGCGGCAACGCGTCGCTAAGGATCGTTCCCTTCGGAGTCGAAGCGCTCACGGTGAACATGAACGGGTCGGTGCTTCCGACCAACGCAAGCCACATCGTCTCTCTCATCATCCAGGTGACCCACAACGGCCAACCCGTCGCCGGGGCGATGCTCCTGCCTGCCTCGAACGTGGGGGGCGGTACCTTCCTCCCCTTCGCGCCCTGGGTCACGAACGCGGCGGGGATGGTCTTTGCCAATTACACGGTCCCCCAGAACGCGTCGGTGGTTACGATCTGGGCCAACACGAGCGGCGCGCTGTACTCCGGGGGAAGCTCGGTCGAATTCACCTTCCATCCGCAACCGGCAACGGGGGTCGGAAGCGGCACCGACACCTCGGTCTACCTCTACTACGCCATCGGCGGCGGAGTCGCCGCCGGGATCCTCTTCAATCTCGGGATCTGGCTCTACCGGAAGCGACAGCACTGAAACTTCAGAGCTGGGCCAGAGCCTCGACCGCCTCGAGACGGGAGGCCTGATAGGCCGGCACCATCGAGAAGAGGAAGCCGACCCCCCAGAGGATCCCGATAAGCTCACCGAAGTAGGCGCCGAGGTCGACGGGGTTGGTCAGCAGGTAGCTGTAGAAGCCCCCCGCGTGCGCCTTGAGGTACCCCGCCACGAACGTTCCGAGAAGGACGCCGATGACGATCCCGGCCACGCTCATCATCGAGGCCTCGAGCAGGAACTGGCCCATGATATCGCTCCGGTGGGCGCCGATCGCCCGCATCGCCCCGATCACCCGCCGGCGATCCTTCACGGCCATCGTCATCACGACGAAGACGCTCATGGAGGAGAGCATGAGGAGCGTGGCCTCCACGAGCGAGATGATGGAGGTGAACTGGTTCAGTTGGTCGTGCACGAAAGAGACCCACGACTGCTCGCTGAGGACCGTGAAGTCCGTGTAGCCACCATGGAGCTGGGTCACGAGACTGGTGATCTGCGAAGTGACCGAGGCCACGTAATCTGAGGAGCTGGCGGAGACGAAGATGTAGGTCAGCGCAATGCTGTTGGTCAACTTCTCGAGTGCGGCGATCGGGGTGAAGAGGGCATCGTCAAGGTTGGTGCCCGCGAGCGAGCCCCGTGGGGCGAGCAGGCCGGTGACCACGAGGTTGATCGGGGTCGCCCCTCCCCCCGAGGCGGTGAGCGTGACCACGCTCGCCGGCAGGACCTGCCCCACGCTCAGGTGGTGGGAGGTCCAGATGTTGTAGCCGGCCACGACGGGGACGGGAGCGGTGGTGTTGCCGTCCCAACTGAGGTTGAAGGACCCGGCTTCGACGCTGTACTTGAAGATGGACTGGACCGAGCCGTTCGTGCCCGTGATGTCCTCCAACGACTTCCCCCAGGAGGCCGAGTTCACAGAGAGGCCATCGATCATGATGGGAGCGACCGAGGTGAGGTGGGAGACGTTCTTCTGGATGGCTTGGGCATCCTGGACGGTAAGAGGGTAGATGGGGGCGCTGCTCCCTGTCCCGGGCTCCACGTAGATCCAGGTCACCCCGAGCTGGTTGATCTCCCCAACGAAGGTCTGCTCCGTGCCGACGATCGCCGAGGTGAGGAGCAACGTGACGGTGACGGCGGCAACATAGGTGGCCACAACGAAGCCCGTGCGCATCTTCTGGCGCCAGAGGTACCGGAAAGCGAGCGTGCTGCGACCCGTCATTCGCCCACCTCCCCGAGGAGCTTCCCGTCGCGCATCGTCACGATGCGCGAGGCGTGGTCGGCGACCGAGGGGTTGTGGGTCACGACGATGATGGTGACGCCTTCTTCGTTGAGCCCGTCGAAGATCTTCATGACGGAGTCCGAATTGGCGGAGTCGAGGTTCCCCGTGGGCTCGTCGCAGAGCAGCATGGAGGGATCGTTGGCGAGGGCCCGCGCAATGGCCACCCGCTGGCGCTCCCCACCGGAGATCTCGCTCGGCCTCCGGTCGAGCACGGCACGAGGCATGTTGACCTTGTCGATGAGTTCCCCGATCTCGGCGAGCTTCTTCTCCCCGCTCCGGCGAAGGAACATGCGGGGCAGCTCCACGTTCTCACGGACCGTCAACTCGTTCAGGAGATGGAAGGACTGGAAGACGAACCCGATCTTCTCTCCCCGGAGCTCGGTGCGCTTGCGCTCGTTGGTCCGGGGCACGGGCTCCCCGTCGATCTCGACCGTCCCGGTGGTGGGGATGTCCATGCAGCCGAGGATGTGGAGGAGCGTGGATTTCCCGCTACCTGAGGGGCCCACCACCGCGATGAACTCTCCCGAGAGCACGGAGAGGTTGACCCCGTCGAGGGCTCTCACGCTGTTGCGGCCCTCCCCGTAGACCTTGGTGACCTCCTCGAGGTACGCCACCTTGCGGTCGCTCATCTGCTTCGAGGACATTGTGCGCCCCCTTCTTCATGCTTTTGGTGCCGCGCCGGCGCCTTCGGAGCAGCTTCCTCGGACTCCC
>JAKAYL010000055.1 GCA_021809545.1 Thermoplasmata archaeon | reverse complement strand
AGATGATTCACATCGAAGTGCCGGCAAGAAATCGAAAGTTTCAAGGAGGTCCCCCAGGCGGAGGCGATTGATCGGAGAATGATGCGACAAGGGGGGTCATGTTCTTGCCGTCCCTCCACTTTGTCCCCGCCCTCAACAATATTGGGTGGCCCCGCGCGGAGGCGTCTCCGGTTGGAGGAAACAACGTCGGGTCGGTCCTCCGATGGCGAGAGATCCCCGTTTTGGTTCAACCCTTTATATCATGCCCGGCGATGAATTAGTGATGGGGGCGTGATCTCGGGATGGTCGTAGAACGGGGGAGGGCCCTCCACAACACGTCATTTGCCGCCTTGCTGATTCTCGTGGGTGCGGCTGCCTTCATCTGGGGGATCTACGAGCTGATCATCGTAGACCCCGTCTCGAACCTCATCGCGCTTTTCGACATCACCTTGGGTGGAACCATCATCTTCGCCACGTTCGTGTTCGTGCTACCGGAAGCTGCAGTGCCCGAGCCGGTCCCGCTCCGGACCTACCTCGGGGCCACTGCAGTGACTTCCGAGAAGCTTTCACTGGACTCCCTGAACGAGTATCTCGAAGTCTTGGACAAGATCGACACCAAGTGGTCCGGCCACATCGCCAAGGTGACCGCCCAGGCTTCCGAACCCGACGAACCTCCTTCCCCTCCGCCTTCCAAGGAGAAGAGCCGGTCGGAGACCCTGATCGAGTCGGAGGTCCTTGCTTTCTATTCCGCGAAGGCCACGGGAATCCCCCGCTCTGCGAACGAGGATGCCCTGACCTATGTGTCCCGCTCCCAGGCCGGCACGGTCTCCAAAGACCCTCCGGAAGACATGGTGGTGGCCCGGGTGTGTTCCTCCGACGTTCTGGAGGCGCATCGCACACTTTCCCCCGCTGAGTTCGAGAGACTCACGCGGGTCGTGGGGGGACACTTGACCGAGATCGGAGAGCGGATCGGCATCATTCGGTCCGCCACGGAGTCCATGGACGACTACGCCTCGCGAGTCTGGAGTTCGGCCAAGCTGATGGAATCCGTGAAATTGAAGATCCCGAAGCCCGTACAGAGGGTGATTCACCGGGCGCCAGAGTCTTCGTCTTCCCCTGAGAAGATCCCACCCGATGGGACGCAGTCGACCTCCTATTCCTCGACACCGACCTCTGTCCCCGCATCACCCCCGTTGCGTCCTCCCACCCTGAGCCAAGTGCCAGGGATCACCCGCGCGATGGGGGACAAGGGCGACAACGCCAACAAGTCCCTGGTCTGGTCTCTCACCTTGTTCCAGGGTTTCCTCAAGAGCTACTTCAGCACCGAAGAGATCGAAGAGATCTCTCGGGAGACCTTGGAGGCCAAGCTACCGCCAGGTTCCCCCGTGGGCAGCGAGCTGCTGCAGCACAGCCGCCTCGTCCGCAACGCCATCATCGCGGCGAAGAGCCGGTCCAACTCACCCGAGGAGCTCGACCGGATACTTTCGGAGATGGACCGCTTCGTTGCGACCCTCGTGGAGACCGGGTTCACCTGAATGGAGTTCTATCCCTTGATCCGGGGCGCCTTCGCAGCGCTCGCCATGGTGACCGTGGCGATCGCAGGGCTCACGTACCTCCAGCACGGCAACTTCCTCTACGTAGTGGCGGGGCTCGTGACCGGGGCGGTCCTTTACCTGGTGACCGAGTGGGCCATGCCCATCGGGGGCTCAGACGAGGGAAAGGATCTGGAAAATTCGGACGATCCCGATCAGCGCCATAACAAAAAGTGGGAGGGTCGCTAAGCCCAGCGCCCGCATTCCGAGCAAGGGAATCCCGCGTTGCGCCCGGAGCTCCACTCCCATGCCCAGCGCGATCGCAAAGAGGCCGATCGGAACGAACTCGGCGGCAAAGTCGTACGAGGAGGAGACCAAAATGGCAAAGAGCGTGCCCACCAGCGCGATCCGCAGGAAGAGCAACCGGCTGGGGGCCCACTGTTGGATCAGGTAGACCCCGACGAGCACGGTGGCCCCCGTGCTGACGATCGCCACGACGGAATAGCTGAGCCCCAGGAGGACCTGGGACGTGGGTAGGGGTAGGACGTAGGTGTTCAGGATGTCGGGAAAGAAGAGGGCCATCATCGAGAACACAGCGCTGAAGAAGAACAGGAGCAGGGGAAGGGAAGGGATGTTGTTCACGGCGCAGGCCTCTTCGCAATGGTGGGTGCGAATCAGTGCTCCCTCGTAGATACAATTGACACACGTCAATCGGTGATGGATGAGCTTCCGGGATGCCTTCCAGAGAAGAATGGTGAAGGTCGCGGAGAGCGAGGCGGAGATGAGGAAGGGAAGAGCCACGACCCACAGGTTGCCCCAGTCGATGACCAGTGATCCGGGCACACCTGTAAAATGCCCTCGGAGGTTTAAATGTTCTTCTCCGACCGGCTTCCCTGCTCTCCGAGCGGGAGCCACCGGGATGAACGGCTTCTCCTGGGAGGGTTCGAGAGGACCCCTTCCTCGGGGAACGGATGGGCGGCTCAGCCGTAGATTGAGGGCTCCTTGGTCGGTCCCGTGCCCTTGCCTGCGGCGGGCGCCCGGTGCAGCTTCATACCGTTACGGATGGTCTGCTCGATGAGTCGGGACTGGGCAAAGAGGGGCTGGGGGTCGATCCGAAGGTTCGGGAGGAGCTTGTTCAAACTCTCGAGGAGCCGTGCGGCCGCCCCGTGGTCGGGGAGCTCCTCTTCGGTGGCCATCGCAAAGAGCACGACCAGCGGCAGTTTCCGCAACGAGGCCTCGTTCAGGAGCGCGGCCGTGATGCCCCCGACGATCCCTTCCCCCAGCATCTGGATCTTCGCCTTTTCTAGGAGCGCTTTGGCCTCCAAGGTCGAGGGGATCCCGAGGACGATCTCCGTCTCCTTCGACTCCTCCCCCTGCTCCTTCTTCCCGAGGATGCCCTCCACGGCCACGACGAGCCCGGTCTTCTTCGACTGGGTCCAGTCGAGGATGCTGGAAGCGAGCGGCATGATGAGTTCGAGAGGCGGGGCGAATTCCGAGACCAGCGTCGCCATGGTCCCGTTCGCGTGGACCCGGACCGAGGGGTTCGGGAGCGAGTCGATGATCACGGTCGCGGGGGGGAGGTAGTCCGAACGGACCGCGGCGATCTTCGGGAGGTTCTTTGACCGTATGAGATACTGACCGACGATGGTGCTCGCTAGCCCCACGCTGGGAAAACAGACCAGGACCGGGGACCCCTCCCCGTGCCAGGGAATCACTCCTTCTTCGATGACCTGGATGGCACCCTTTGCCTGCATGACGGGCTACAGGAGCGGTAGGGTATAAAGGGCATCCTGAACCTTATATGTTGCGGGCCTTCTCACCCCGCCGGAGGGCGGTAATGGGGGTCCAACTCAGCCAGATCCTGCATCCCAAGGAAGTAGCTTTGGATTCCTTGAAGGGGAAGAAACTGGCCCTGGACGCCTACAACATGCTCTACCAGTTCCTCGCCACCATCCGCCAGCCCGACGGCCAGCCTCTCACGGGCAGCGGGGGGGAGGTCACCGCGCATCTGGTGGGCCTTCTCTACAGGACGACGAGCTTGCTCGTGAACGGGATCCGGCCGGTCTACGCCTTTGACGGGAAGCCCTCTCCACTGAAGGTCACCACGCTCAAGGCCCGGGCCATGGTCAAGGAACGGGCCCACCGGGAGTGGGAAGCGGCGCTCGCCGCGGGAGACCTGGCAACTGCCAAGAAGAAGGCGGCCCAGACCAGCCGTTTGACCGAGAGCATGGTCACGGACGCGAAGGAGCTCCTGGACGCGCTGGGGGTCCCCTGGGTCCAGGCAGCGTCCGAAGGGGAAGCCCAGGCGGCCCTCATGGCGAAGCGAGGGGAGGTCTGGGCGGCGGCCAGCGAGGACTACGATACGCTGCTCTTCGGAAGTCCCCGCCTCTTGAGGGGCCTCGCCGCCCTCAAGACCACGGGTCGGGATCAAGGGACGGTCCGAGTACTCTCCTCCGAAGACGTGCTGAAGGAGCTCGGACTGACCCTGGATGAGTTTATCGTCATGTGTCTTCTGATTGGGACCGATTTCAATGAGGGATTCCCAGGGATCGGACCCAAGAAGGCACTCAAGCTCGCCCAGCAGCACCTCGGTTTCGAGGCCACGATCGAGAAGGTGGGAGGAGACCCGGCAGCCCTCCGGGAGGTCGTCGAACTCTTCACGCATCCCCCCTCTGCGGCCGACTATACGCTCGCTTGGAAACGGCCCGAAGCAGAACGCGTTCTCCGCGTGCTGGTCGAAAAGCACGGTTTCGAGGAGTCCCGGGTGGTCCGAGTCGTGGACAAGCTTTCCACCGTCGATCTTGGGTCGGAGCCGAAGCCCACCCAGCTCGCTCTCGATGATTTCGGAGGTGCCGCATGAAGTTCTTTGAATGCGTCCCGAACTTCTCGGAAGGACGGGACCCCGCCATCATCACCGCGATCGTCGACGCGGCGAGATCGGTCTCCGGCGTCCGGGTCCTGGATATCGAGTCCAACGCCGACCACAACCGTTCCGTACTCACCTTGGTCGGAGAGGGGGCCGCACTTAGCGAGGCCGCCTTCCGAGCCACGAAGAAGGCGGCGGAGCTCATCGATCTCACCCGTCAGCATGGGGAACACCCACGCATGGGGGCGATGGACGTCGTACCCTTCATTCCCTTCGGGGAATCGACCATGGAGGAGGCCGTCTCCCTGGCGGTCGCCCTCGGACAGAGGGTGGCCACCGAGCTTTCCATCCCCGTCTATCTCTACGGCAAGGCGGCCCGTGAGCCTGCGCGGTCCGACCTCGCCTATGTCCGGAAGGGGGAGTTCGAGGGGATCCGGGATGCGGTCGCCACCGACCCCGCACGGAAACCTGACTTTGGCGAACCCCGGGTCCACCCCTCCGCTGGGGCCATCGCCATCGGCGCCCGTCCCGTCCTCATCGCCTACAACATCTATCTTTCTACGGCCGATGTCTCGGTCGCCAAGGCGATCGCAAAGTCGATCCGGGCCCGGGACGGCGGGCTCGCAGAAGTGAAAGCGCTCGGGTTCGAGATCAAGGAGAGGAACCTGGCCCAGGTCTCGATCAACATGACGGATTATCGCCGAACTCCACTCCCCCGGGTCTTTGAGCTCGTGCGCGCGGAAGCCGCAAGGTACGGGGTCCTTCCCGTGGAATCCGAGATCGTCGGGCTCATCCCGGAGGATGCCCTGCTGGACGCCGCCGAGCACGGGCTCCAACTGAACAAGTTCGAGCGGAAGAACATCCTGGAGCGGAAGCTGCGGGCGGACGACGGAGGGTTCCTCCGGAGAACCAGCCTGGCCGATTACTTGGGAACCCTCGCCGCCCGGACCTCCACTCCCGGGGGTGGGAGCGCGTCGGCTTTGGTCGGCGCCCTTGGGGTCGCCTTGGGAGAGATGGTGACCCGGTTCTCAGGTCCCGCCGGGGCGCTTCCCGCGGACGCCGTTCCCGTGCTCGAGAAACTGACGGCCGCGAGAGCGCAATTGGAGCGTTGCGTGGAGGACGATTCCCTGGCCTACGACGGAGTTCGATTGGCCCGGAAGATGATGAAGAACCTCCCCAACGATGAAGGAGCCCGGGGAGGATATCTCAAGGCTCTGAACCGCGCCGCCGAAGTCCCTCTCAGCATCGCTTTGGAAGCGGACGCGGTCCGCCGTCTCCTCCAGACCCGGGAGGGAACCGTGAAGGAGGTCATGCGGAGCGATTACGATGCCGCCATGGGATTCCTCCGTGCCGCTATCGATGGCGCGGTCGCCAACGTGCGGATCAACATCGTCACCCTGCGACAGGAGGGGGTATCCGTCGAAGCCCTGGAAGCCTCCCTCAAGAAGCTCGAAACGGGAGCGTGAAACCTCCCATGGCGGGACCGAGTCTCCTGTGGCCGGAGAGCCGGGCCCCCTCCGAACGTCCCGCGGTCTGGATCAACGCCGCCATGAGCCTGGATGGCAAGCTTGCTTTCTCGGGGGGCAAACGGGCCACTCTCTCGAGTCCCCGCGACCTCGACCGCGTCAACGGGATCCGGGCGACCTCGGACGCGGTCCTCGTGGGAGCCGGTACGATCCGGAAGGACAATCCCTCTCTGAGGGTCCACTGGGAACGTCTCCAGGGTCTCCCCCCACTCGAGGGGATCCGACGGGACCCCCCACCTTACCGCGTCGTGCTGGGCTCCCTACGGGACATCCCTGCCTCGGCCAAGATCTTCGATGGCACCCTCCCGACCCTGGTGTTTTCCACCCGGGGGGAAGACGTCTCGAGGTCTCAAGGTAGCCTCAAGGTCGTGGCTTGCGAGGGTCCGCGCGTGGACCCCATGGTCCCGCTTCGATGGATGCGGTCGCACGGGATCCGGCGCCTGATGGTCGAGGGGGGTTCCGCGGTCCTCTCCACCTTCCTGCAGGGAGGGCTCTTCGACCGGCTGACGCTCTTCGTCGCTCCCGTCCTGGTGGGCGGGTCTCTGGCTCCGTCGCTCGTGAGCGGACGGGAGACTCACACCGAGGGCGATCTCACTCGCCTTCGTCTCACCGCTTCCGAACCCCTCGAAGGAGGGTTGCTTCTCACGCTGGAGCCCGGGGTTGGACCGGTAGTGGCCTGAACGACGGCCTATCCCGGCCAGCCTTCATCTTCGTCGTCGTCGGTGTGGGGAACATCCTCGTCCGGTTCCTCTCCCCCCTCCTCGCCCTCGGCGCTCCAGTCTCGGAACACCGGGTGCCGTTGGAGGGTGTGGATCCGGACGCACTCGGCGTGCGCGGGATGATCGTTCCAAGAACTCTTCTCGTCGGCGGAGCCGATGGGCTTGTGGCAGAGGATGCAGACCTCGGCCGGCGCAACGATCCAGGAGGTCTTCCCCGGACTTCCGCTCATGCTCCGCGGCCTCCGGAGGCGTAGGCTACGGGGAACGGAGCTACCGACGCAAAGCCGAGCCGGTTCAGTTGGGCAAGAACATTATCCCACACCGTGGGGTCCGCAAGGCGTTCCAGGTCGGAGCCGGCGACCTCGACCCGGGCCATGGTCCCATTGGTCCGAACACGCACCAGCGGAAATCCCAGGGCGGTAAGATACTCTTCCGCTTGGTCGATCCTTGACAGGTCGGTAGCACGAATAGGGGTCCCATGGATTACGCGAGAGGCGAGGCAGGCATTGGAGGGGGTTTCCCAGTTGGGAAGACCGAGTTCCTTGCCCACAGCGCGCACATCCGCCTTTCCCATCCCCGCCTCGACGAGGGGGTGGCGCATGCCGAGCTCATCCATGGCCTTGAGCCCGGGTCGGTCGGTCCCCAGGTCGTCCTTGTGCACGCCGTCGGCGACGGCTTCGAACCCCATCTCTTGTGCGATCTCGAAGAGCCGGTGGCCTTCCTGTCTTCGACAGAAGTAGCATCGAGAGGAAGTGTTCGAAACATAGTCCGGGTCAGAGAGCGGATCGAAGGGGACAACGAGGAGACGGATCCCGGCCCTCTCTGCGACGGAGCGAGCTTGGGTCATGTCTCGGGTGGGAAGTGATGGTCCCGTCAGCGTGACCGCCAAAGCATCATCGCCCTTGGCCCTTGCTGCGACCGCAGCCACGACCGATGAGTCGATCCCTCCCGAAAGCGAGACGAGTACCCGCGGGTACTTCTGAAGAACCTCCTCGAGGCTTGTGAGTGTCATCCGGACTTCTCCCTGCTCGGTGCGAAGTAAGGTATCTACTTATTTTACATGTACGCCTTTCGAGGGCCCATGGAAGACGGAGGCTTCCCTGCCTGGGTGCGCGAGCACCTGCCCGAACCCACCGAGATCCAACGGATGGCCTGGCCGCTCCTCCGCGGAGGGGGCAGCGCCCTTCTGGTCGCCCCCACCGGAACAGGGAAGACCGAGGCGGCGATGGTCCCCATCCTCGAGGACCTGGTGGAACACCCCTCCCTCCCGATCTCCGTGGTCTACGTCTCTCCCCTCCGGGCCCTCAACCGGGATCTGGAAGGCCGCCTCCTCTCGATGGCCTCCTCGGCCGGGCTCACCGCGAAGGCCCGGCATGGAGATACCCCCTCCTCGGAAAGGACGCGACAGTCCCGGAACCCTCCGAACCTCCTCATCACGACGCCCGAGACCCTCCAGTTGCTCCTGATCGGAAAGAACCTGCGAAAGGGGCTGGCGAACGCCCGGGTCGTCGTCATCGACGAGGTGCACGAACTCGCCTCCTCGGATCGCGGCGCCCAGTTGGCCCTCTCCCTGGAGCGGTTGGAGAGACTGGCCGGACGCCGCGTCCGCAGGATCGGCTTGTCCGCCACCGTGTCAAATCCCGAGGAACTGGCCCGTTTCATCTCGTACAAGGACCCGGCCAGCATCGTCGTCGCCACCGGGGAGAAGCGCTTCCTCATCTCGGTCACTCCCTCGGTGGAGCCTGAGGAGGGGGCCGCCACCGCCCGCTTCCGCGGGGAGGCTGACCGGCGGTTCCTCTCGGCCGCCACGGGCGTGCTTCAGACTGTCCATGCCCACGAATCCACCCTCGTGTTCACCAACACCCGTCCCGCTGCGGAGACCCTGACCGCTTACCTGCGGAGGCTGGCCCCCGACATGAGCGTGGCCATCCACCACGGCTCTCTTTCCCGGATGGTCCGGGAGGAGGCGGAGATCGAATTCCGGCAGGGGAACACAAGGGCCCTGGTGGCGACCAGTTCCCTCGAGCTGGGAATCGACATCGGCGCCATTGACCATGTGGTCCAGTTGGGCTCCCCTCACCGGGTGGCGCGGCTGGTGCAGAGGGTCGGGAGGGCGGGGCACACTCGGGAGAAGACGTCCGAGGGGACCGTGATTGCGATGGACGAGATGGACCTGGAGGAAGCAGCCGTCATCGCCCGCCGGGCCCTCAAAGGTGAGGTCGAGCCGATCGTGGTACGACGGAAGAACACGATCGCCCTCGCCCAGCAGATTGTGGCCCTCATCCGGGAGAAGGGGGCGACCACCCTCGGCGAGATCCACGAGATCTCGTCCCAGGCCCTCCCTTCGGTCGACCTTTCCGCGGAGGAGATCGAAGGGCTGGCCCACACGCTCGAATCCCACGGGATCGTCCGGGTGGAGGGCGAACGGGTCGTTTCTACTCGAGGGACCTTGGACCACTTCTACTCGACCCTTTCCCTCATCCCCGAGGAGCATTCGTATGCGTTGCGCGACATGGGTACCCGTCGTCTCATCGGAAACCTGGACGAGCGTTTCGTGGTCACCCGCGTCCTCTCGAAACCCGATCACACTTTTCTGCTGCACGGGACGACTTGGCGCATGGTCAGCCTGAAGGACGATGAGCTCCTGGTAGAGGCTGTCCAGGAATTGGGCACCCCGCCGCACTGGGAAGGAGACGATATCCCCGTCCCCTTCGAGGTGGCCCAGGAGATCGGAGCTCTGCGCCGCACGAAAGACGTCTCCGAGTACCCCCTGTCGGTCGACGGCCGAGGGATCCTCCTCGACCGGCTGGGAAGGTATCCCTCTGCACAGGTCCCGACCGACCTGCAGATGACGGCGGAGATCAACGGCTCCCTGCTGATCCTGGGAACTTGCTTCGGAAGCACCGTCAACAACACCCTTTCGGTGCTTTACTCGGCCTCTGCGACAGCGGTGACGGGGCTGAGCGTGGAGAGCGTCCTTGTGACGCCCGTGTGGATCGTCCTACGCATGCCCAGTGTGCCCTCCCGCGAGGAGGTCGAGAAGATACTTCGTTTGGACCCGGTCAAGGTGCGGGAGATGCTCCTGAAGGGGATCGTCCGAACGGAGGACTACCGATGGACCTTCGTAGTGGTCTCGCGCAAACTCGGTCTCATGCCCCTGAACTACGATTCGAAGGGAAACCGACGCTTGGAACCCCTGATGGATTCTTACCTGGATTCTCCCATCGGGAAGGAGGCCCTCGCCAAGGTCATCCACGAGAAGTTCGACGTGGAACGGACCGAGGAGATCCTCCGGGACCTGGCCAGTGGCAAGCGGCAGTTGGCGGTCTTTCCAGGTAGCACGTCTACGCCCGGGAGCGACGTGCTGGACCGGCTGAAGTGGAGCGAGCTTCCAGGGCGGCCCCCTCCCACCTTCCTACGGGCCGTGCGGGAGCGCTTGGAGAAGGAGGAACTGGTGACCATCTGTCTCCGCTGCGGCTTCGTCCGCAACCTCACCCCCCGGAGTTACCCCACCACCGGCTCCTCCCCGTGCATGGCCTGCCATGCCGTGATGACCGCTGTGATCTCCCCACGGCGCCGCAAAGAGATCGAGCTGATCACTAAGTACGTGGCTCGGAAGAAGAAGGCGGGGTCCATGGGGACTCCCCTGCGCCCCCGAAGCCGTGAGTCCAAGATCCTCGCCTCGGCGCATGCCTCGGCCGAGC
>JAKAYL010000054.1 GCA_021809545.1 Thermoplasmata archaeon | reverse complement strand
CGGTCCCCACCCAGGAGCCCGAGCTTCCCACCACGAACGCGCTCACGGTGACGTTGCCGTCCAACTGCGAATTCACGGGGAAGATCGTGGCGAGGGGGATCCCGATCTCGACGGTGTTGTTGGCCCCCGCGAAGTACGAGGCGGAGGCCACCAATCGGTCGCTCGGGGAGGTGTTGCTGTCCGAGGGGGGCGTGAGGATCTGGTACGTCCCATAACCCGAGAGGTTGCCGTTCTTTGCCCCGAGGTAGACGGCTGCGAGGTCGGTGACCGGGGAGGTGAAGGTGAGGGAGCGGCCCCAGGCGTTCAGTCCGGAGAGGTTGTACGTGCCCAGGCTGCCCCCGGCCGCGTTCCCCACGAAGACCATGAGGCTGTTGCCGGTGATGACCTCCTGGAAGCCCAGGAAGAGCTCGCTCCCGTTGTACGCCGCGTAGAAGGCGGAGAGATTGTTCCCCGACCCCCAGCTCGAGGTGTTCTCATTGACAGAGAAAGGTCCCCCTCCGAAGTCCGTGGAGAGGTTCCCGGTGAACGTGACGTTCCGCGGGGCAAAGGCACCGGTGGGGAGCGGGTACCCTTCCGCGGCGGAAGAGTGTGGGAATCCGAGGGCTCCGGCGGGCAGCACCAGGGCCGCAGCCAGGAGAACCAAGCCGGTGGACCGGGCGGTCGTTCCCTTCGGCCAGTATCTCATCGGTCCGGAAGCAGGGACGGTGCGTATATAGCGGACTCCGGCCGACGTCCTAATCCCCAGAATACCCGAGCAAGAGCCTGAGGGATTCTCAGGGTGGACTCGGGTACGACTCCGATGTGATCTCAGCTGGGCTTGGTCGCATCCGTCCCCGGGGGGGTGGGAGAAACGGGCCCGACCTTCCCTTGGGAGCGGCGCTTCCGCGGGAAGAGCATCACCCCGGCCATGAGGAGCGCGCCGCCGCCGAGGGCCAGGAGGGCCATGAGGAGAAGGTCCCATCCGGGGAAACCCCCGGGCGCGGGCGGGGCGCTCGTGAACTCGTAGAACGCGACGACGCTCACTCCTGCCGCGTCGGTGACCCGAACGGCAATGGTGTAGTTCCCTGCGTGCGGGACGACGAACCCGAGGCTGCTGCCGGAGGCGTTGCCCACGAGGGTGCCGTTGAGGTACCACGCGTAAGTGTACGGAAGGGTCCCTCCCTTGGACGAGGCGATCGCTTGGAACGCGGTGCCGGGGGCTCTCGCTCCCGGGGACCCGGAGAGTGTCACGGTGGGGTCGGGGTTCACGGTGAGGAGCAGGCTCTGGCTCGGGAACTGCCGACCGTTCGCCAGCACGGCCGTCACGTTCGCGTGATAAAGGCCGGCCGGCAGCGCGCAAACGAGCAGGAGTCCCACGTAGGCATTGCATCCTCCCGGGAGTCCGGACCACCGGTAGGTGGTCACGTCGGGCACCTGGGAACGCGCAGCGCTGAGCGTGAACGACTCTCCGGCGTCGACCACCTGGGCCGAGGAGGTGAGCGTCGGGAAGAGGGGCAGCACATTCCAGTCGAGGGAACTCCCCGGGTGAGAGAGGCCTCCGTTCCCCACCACCACCGCCGTAGAGAGGGAGGTTCCGTCGAAGGCTGTCTCGAAAGATTGGATGGAGCCGTAGTGCAGGGTGCGGAGAGGGATCCAGGTGCCATTGGAGGCGAGGAGGATCTCGAGGGCGTCTGCCAGTTGCACAACGGCCACGGCTCCGACGGAGGTGGACACTAGTTGCACCGCGGTCGCGTTGAAGGGAAGGGTCCCTTGTGCGAGGAGCGTCCCGGAGGTCTCGTTCCAGAGGAGGAGCTCGTCCTGCGTCTGGTTCTCGAGGAGTACGGCGGCCTGGGGGAAGGTTCCGGGGGCCAAGGCAAGGGCGGTCCGGTTGTATCCGGGGACCTGGGGAAGGGACCTGGGGGTCCCGGTCGTGAGATCGACGAGTTCCGTGCCTCCCACATCCAGGGTGAGGCTGGCTAGGGAGGCTGCGCAGTCGAATCCCGAGATGAGGGCCACCCCAGGCACTCGCACGGAGCTCAGCACGGCCTTCGTTCCCAGGTCCAGCTCCTCGAGAGAGGAGGTGTTGTTGGCCGGGTCGCCCACGACAACGAGCGCGACGGGGCGGGTCCCGCAGAGCCCGAGCCGGGAGGAGGCGGCGGCCCCGTGCGAGGTCAGCGTCATGACGGGGCCCCAGCTCCCGGTCCCAGGGTCGTACACCGAGGAATCCAGGAAGACGGGATCGAAGTTGAAGGGGTTCCCGGTCCGGGCCTCCGAGAGGGGCACGGCGTCCCAGACCGCCTGAACGGAGCCGTTCGGCAGGGCCAGGACGGAGGGGTTCATCGGCAGGCTGCCGGGGGTAGGAGGGGGTGGCACCTCCGCGAGCGAGCCGTTCGGCTCCGGGAAGGTGAGTCCCTGCATCGAGTACGCGACGGACTCGTTCCGCGAGACATTGTCGTAGGTGTAGAGGAAGAGAGGGCCGGAAGGTCCTGAGGTGAGAGCGTACTCGCTGTGTGGGAAGAAGACGGGGATGAGCGACCCGTTGTCGGTCCCGGGGACCCAAGAGGGGTGGAGGTACTGGGTGACGTTGTAGGTGCGCGGCATGAGCGACCAGTTGGAGACCGGGACGGTGGCCGGAACCGCGCCCCGGTCGGGGGGCCCCACGGAGCCGCTGCTCTGGTTGCCCCACGAATAGATGGTCGCCGGGCCCAGCAGGAACCCCCCGGCGCAGATGGTGACGAGGCATCCGCTCCAGTCCACCTCTCCGGTGACATTGCCTCCGGATATCGCCAGGGGGTTGGGTTGCACGAAGAGGTTGAGCGTGATGCTTCCCTCCACGTTGAGGGACATGAGGTTCATGTTGCAGATCTCCAAGGACCCTCCGAAGGAGACTCCGAAGGTGAGATCGATCGTGACGAGGTCGAGCCCGGCGATGATGAGATCTAAACCCGGAAGGGTCATCCCCGGAGGGGTGCCCGGAGCGGCCGGCGCGAGATCGAACGTTGCGGAGAACCCCACCTGGGCGAAGATGCTCGGACCGATGCTCATGCCGAACTCACATGGACCGATGTCGGCCGACTCGTTCCATCCCGCCACCCGGTAGGACACCTTGAAGGATGCCCCCGCGGTGAGATCGGCATACTGGATGCGGAGCTGCGAGCTCTTGACCTCGAAAAGTCCCTTGGCCGAGGCCTGCAGTTTCACCGTTACCGAGACCTGGGCGATATCGACGGGAGGGAAGATCTCCTCGACGGAGGTGGTCAGGTTCAGGCGACCGTCCGAGGAGAAGTTCGCCACGAGGTTGACATTCGGGAAGAGGCGGTAGGTACCCGAGATCAAGCTGGCCGAGGAACTGGAGGAGATCGAGCTCCCGAGCAACTGAGCGATCGGAGGCGAAAGGTCCACGGCGATGTTGAAGGGCTTGTCCCACGCCCCGGAACCTCCCGGATAGTATTGGTAGAAGGAGAGCGAGTGGTTCGCCGCGGCCTCCAGCCAGAGAGGGTCCCAGGTCAGGAAGAGGGGCAGGAGGAGGGTGACGGTGGACCCGGGGAAGGTGACCGTGACGTTGAGGACCGCCCCCGGGGTGAGCTGGTCCATCGAAACCTGCGAACTGTTCCACCACAGGGAGCTTCCCGCCTGGCGGAGGAAGGACACCGTCTGGCCCCCGACGGTACCGGTGACCGAGGTGGCGTAGGCCGTATTGTTCTGAGCTTCGACTCCGAAGACGTCCGGCTCGAACGATACGTTGGTCAGGAAGTACTTCCCGTACTCGGAGTACACGCAGGCCGATTGGTTGGGTCCGCCGAAGCTGCGGCAGGCATAGAGGGCCGTTCCGGGCGAGGCCCCGTAGGTCCACGTTGCATTCTCGGGTGGATGGAGGAGGGGGCCCCCGCCAAAGAGGAGTGTATAGCCGTCGGCGACATCGTAGGGAGCGGCCTCGCCTGCGAAGGCGAGGGGCCCGGGGTTCGCCGTGGGCTGGAGAGAGTACCATTCTCCGGCGGAGAACTTCCAGGTGTCCTGCATCGCCGAGGTGTTGTTGACCCCGCCGTAGAGCACCACGTAGCCGTCCTTCGCATCGTAGGACAGGCTCTCCTCGGTCCGAACGGAGGGGGCGTGCCGGGGGAAGAGCTCGGTCCAGCTTCCCTTCTGGAACTTCCAGGTCTCGTTGCCCCCGGCGGCGGAGCCGTTCCCGGCCCCGAACGCGAGGACATAACCGTCCGCCGCATCATAGACCATCTGGGTCCCGAGGCCCGCGACCTGGGGGAAATCCCCCAGGTAGGCCCACCGGCCCCCATGGAAGGTCCAGGCATCCGTGAGGAGGGCACCCGTGGGTGACTCTCCACCGAGGAGGAGCACGAACCCGTCCGCGACGTCGTCGACGATCGACGCCCCGAAGCGCGGGGAGGGTCCCGGGCCGGCGGGACCGGTCGCGTTGAACCAGGAACCCCCCTTGAAGGACCATGTGTCCCCCCAAGCCTTGCGCGTTCCTGAGGTTCCTCCGAAGAGCAACACGTAGCCGTCCCCCGAATCGTAGACCATGGAAGCTTCGGACCGGTTGGAGGGTGCCGTGCTGACGTTGAGCCGGGTCCAGTTCCCCTGGGTGAAATTCCAGGTGTCCCCGAGGTAGGAGGTCGAGTTCTGTCCCCCGAAGAGGAGGACGTAACCGTCCGCAGCATCGTACGCCATGGCCGACTCCCATCGTGCGGAAGGGGCGGCAGGAGTGCTGAGCTTTCCCCACGTCGGAGCGGGAGGTACGGTGGCCCTTGGGTCCTGTCCTGCGCACGAGGGACGCAGGCAGCGCGCTCCGCTCTCCGTTCGGCCCGAGGCTATGCCCGGAGGGGCCGGTACGCTCGATGAGGGGGACTGCGGCCCGGGCTTCGAGGTCGTTCCACCTGCCGAGGACGGGAGGGACGGGGCCCCCCGTAGAGGCACGCCCGAGAGAAGGAGGATCACCACCATCGCCACTGCGAGGATCGCGGTCGTCCCGGCGCGAGATCGACCACGCGACACGAGTTCGCCGTCGCCTTCCTGATCCAAGGGAGTGAGGCAAGGGGTCGCTTCGGTCATGGGGGTGGGGTCACCTTCCATTTCTCGACTGTCGGTGGATCCTTCTTCGGAAATTCAGAGAAGGGAGTCAGGACGCTCCCATCGGTGGCGGGAACTTTCGCTTGGTGAGCAGAGGGGGAGTCGCCGGCCCGTGACGGTCTCTCCTTCTTCCCCCTCCGGACCTTGTTCCGGAGAAGTGCCACCACGGCGACGACCAGGACCCCTAGACCGATCCCGCTCGCGACGGCCAGGAGAACGTCGAGCCAGGGAAACGAGGCTCCGGGAGTGACGGTGCGAGCCCCCTGGGAGAGTACCAGCACGGTTAGGTTGACATAGGCGGCGTGGCCCGAAGCGTCGGAGACTACCACCTCCACCAGGAACCCCCCGGGGGCCGAGGGAGAGCAAGTGAGGGAGGGGAGATCCGTGGCTGCACACCCGAGGGGGAGGTCCCTGTAGGCATAGTTCAGTTTGTGGCCCGAGCCGTTGGCCGTCACCGAGAGTGTCATAGGGCTTCCCACGGTGGCCGGGAAGGGATCCACGCTCGTCGAGCAGACCACCGGCCCGGGTGGCTCTCCCGCGCAACCCACGAACAGAGGGAGGGTGGCCGTCGCCTGTCGACCTTTCGTGTCCTTCACGGTGACCCGGAGCGTGTAGAGCCCACTGGTCGAGGGAAGACAGGGAAAGCTACTCAGGTTTCCGCCAGTGCACCCAGCCCACGAGGCCGGCATCCCGGCATAGCGGTACGTCAATGGACCGGCCGAATCGTTGACGAGGGTGGAAACGGTCGTGTTCGACCCGACGGGGAACTGGTCGGGGGAGGCGAGGAACGAGCAGATCCTGGGGCCGGGCGAGACCCCGGCGCAGTTGACATCGAGGGGGACCGAGGCGGTCACCGCGGTCCCGTTCCGGTCGGTGACGCTCACGAGCACGGAGTACTCTCCCGCCACGAGAGGGATGCAGGGAAGACGGCTCTGGTTGAGGTCGGGACAGGAAGCGGCCGAAGGAGGGAGACGGGAGTATTCGTACGTGAGCGGCCCGGTTCCCCCGGAAGCATTCACAGTGAGGACCGTCTGGTTCCCGAGGGTCACGGGGTCCGGGGAGGAACCGACATCGCAGATGTGCGGTCCCGCGGCGGGTCCGAGGCACTCCACCGGCAAGGTGAGCGACCCACGCACCGACCGCCCGGCCTGATCGGTGACCGTCACCGTCACCTGGAAGACCCCAGACTCCAACGGAAGGCAGGTCAGGAGCGTGGCGTTGAGGTCGGGGCATGTCGCAGCGGGCGACGGCAATCCCGAGTAGCTGTACGTGAGCACCCCCTCGCCTCCCGTAGCGAGGACCGAGAGGTCCGTGGGCTGGTCGACATACGCGGGGCTCGGGGTAGCATAGAACGCTCCGATGGCGGGAGGCGGGGGCCAGACCACATCGAGCGCCAATACGGCGCTCACGCTACCGCCTGTGACATCCCGAACGGTCACCCGGACGCTGAAGTTCCCCACGATCGCTGGGGTGCATTTCACGAGGTTCGCATCTGTCGATGCGCAACCCGTAGGGAGCCCGCTGTACGAGAAGTTCAGCGGTAGGGTCCCACCGACCGGGGTCGAGACGAAGGTGGTGCCCGTCCCGACCACGACAGGGTTCGGGGTAGCGGAGAAGGCGGAGAGGGCGAGCGGGTTCGGCCCGACGGAGAGCGCCTCGACGGAGGAGTTGGGGAAGTGGGTCCAGACGAAGAGGTACTCGTCGGTTGTGTCCAGCGTCATCGTGCCGGGATCCCCTCCGAGGGCGTAGAGCCCGGCCGGTTTCATCGGGCCCGCGCGGATCGTCGCAAGGAAAGGCTGGCGCAGGCCCGCGGCGTAGACGAGGTCGTTCTGCGGATCGTAGAGCACCGAACCCGTCGGCATCCCGACGTCCACCACGAAGACCGCGTAACTGCCCTTCCCTTGGTCCGCCAAGGCCGTCACATTGTCGGTCCCGGAGGTGGCCACGAAGAGCGTCCCGTTCGTCTCGTCGACCGCGAAGCCGTCGGGGATCCCGCGCACCGGGACCTTGGCGAACTGGGTCAGGGTGGTGGTGTTGTAGACCGAGACGTTGGCTCCCCCGGAGGTCAGGTTGTCGATCCCCACATAGAGGAGTTCACGGGCGGGATCCACACCGATGGCCGTCAGTGAGTCGTTCGCATTGCCTACGGTGAGATGGGCCACGAAAGAGAACGAGGTGGCGTTGACCACCGTGATGTTGCGATCGTAGGAGGCGAGGTAGAGAAGACCATCCTGGGGGTCGAAAGCTGCCGCCGTGAGGAAGTCGGGGAAAGGGATCGGCTTCCCGGGCACGAGAGAGGGGAGCGCAAAGGCGGTCACATTGGCACCCTCGAGCGCCACCAGGCAGGGACCCATCGGGTCGAACACCATCGCCGTGATGTTGGAGGCGTACGTCGGTGTGACGTCGGGGGGAGCGAACGGGGTCTCGTTGATCACGGAGAGGTTCTGCGGGTCGATAGTGTCCAGGGGGCGGGAAGGGCCCCCGCCACTCGACGCGTAGAGGTTGCCGATCTGAGGCACGTAGGCGAGGCCATTGACATAGAATCCGAGCGGGACTCGGGAGGTGACCCGGCTCTGCGTCGTATCGACCGAGGTCAGATACCGAGCATTCGCCACGTAGACGGTGGTGCCGGAGGGGGTAAACGCGAGCTCTGCAGCACCCTCCAGGCCAGGGAGGGTTCCGAGGAGGGTGTTGCTCTTGCCCGAGAGGTTCTGGAGGGCCCCGAGGCCTGCGTTCGCAAGATAGACCTCTTGGGACACGGGATCGTAGGCCATCCCCACAGGGATCCCTCCCACCGGGATCGTCGACACGGGCTGGTAGGTGATGCCTCCGAGGACGACGGTCGCGTACGCCGTGACGTTCGCGGACCCTCCGTTCGCCACCAAGAGCTCCCCAGAGGAAGGATCGTAGACGAGGCCGTCCGGGAGCAAGCCCGCCGGGAGATAGGCGGTGACCCCGAGAGAGAGAGGGTCGATCTGGGCGACGGCGTTCGTGGTGTTGTTCGATGCGCCGAAACTCGCGTTCGTGAAGGAGGCATAGAGGTTCCCGTCTCCGGAGTCGTACGTGACGGCCGTCAGGTATCCCCCCGTCACGTTGGACGGAACCACGGAGATCGTGCCGGTCACCCGCTGGAGGCCGAGGTTGACCGCGTCCAAAACCTGGCCGAGAGCGACGTAGAGAGTGTCGTTCTCCGGCACGAGCGCTTCGGCAGGGATCGGAAAGTCCGCGCCGCTCGAGACGAGCACGGAGCCAGGGGAGGGGAGCGACCAGATCCGCTGGAGGGACTCGGACGTGGTGTTGAGGAGAGCAAGGTACCCATTCCCCTGGGAATCGAGGTAGGTGACGTACACGTTCCCGTCCAAGGGATCGTAGAGCACGTCCTCCGCCCGGGTCAACGGGAACCCGGACCCGACCAGGACCGTGTAGAGGACGTGATCGGTCGCGGGGTCGACAACGCTCACGGAAGAGGTCTCGGTGTCGCCAGTATAGACGTACCCGTTCCGGGGATCGTAGGCGATCCCGACCGGCATGCCCCCATCATGGGCCGAGAAGTCCCCGAGGAAGAGGGAGCGGTTCGAAGGGACGAGGGAGTAGTTGGCGCCGGGATGCGTGAGGTCGGGGCTGGCCGGGACCTGGGAGGGGAGGGAGGGAACGGACCGGGGCGGGAAGTTGGTCTTCAGGGGCGAAGGGACCGGGGAAAGCAACTTCACTGCCCCGCGTTGGGAGGGAGACGGGTGGGTCCGCCCCCCCAGGGGAGTTCCCGAGGGGACCAAGAAGAGGAGACCCACGACGAGGAGGACGACAAAAAGGCGGCCCATACTACAGAAACCTGATGGAACCCCTATTTAATAGCCTACCGGTCAGCAATGGGGTTGTCGAGCCACGAAGCTACATCGATGCGCTTCCAGCCGCAATAGAAAGGATGCACGCGTATAGCTCTTCATTGACGGAATTGGCTCCCTTCCCCGGGTCCCTCCGTACAGAGCACAGCACCTTACAGGGCATAGGGAAGAGAATATGGGTCTTCTCTTGGAGAAGTCCCCTTCCGGCGCGCCTACTTTAGCCCCCCACTCCTCTCCTGCGAAAGGTCGGGAGGGGTGCGGTGGAGGAGGGGACAGTACCCACGTCGCGGTTCGGTGTTCTCCTTGGGAACCGGAACTTCCGGGCCGTCTATCTTGCGGGCGTGACCTCCCAGAGCGGGAGCACGATCGCGGGCGTGGCGATCATCTGGATCGTCTTCGCCACAACGAGGTCCGCCCTCGACATCGCCTACGTCGGGATCGCCGAGCTCGCCGCCACCATCGCCTTCACCCTTCCCTCGGGGGTGTGGGTCGACCGGTACGACCGCACGCGGCTCATGGTCGGGGCGGACCTGACCCGGGCTGTGGCCGTGGGGAGCCTCGCCCTGGTGTTCCTCCTGTACGGCTTCCGGTTCCCGCTGGTCCTCGTCGTGTCGTTCGCGGTCGCCGCCGCGTCCATCCTCTTCCAGCCCGCGGAGCAGACCCTCTTCCCGATGATCGTCGCCCCCGGGGCGCTGGCGGACGCCAACGGGCTCTCCCGGTCCTCCCGGTCCATGGTCCAACTCGTGGCGAGCTCGGTGGGAGGGGGCCTCGTCGTCCTTGTAGGAGCGGCCCTGTGCCTCTTCTACAACACGCTCACCTTCCTCATTTCGGCGCTCCTCCTGTACTCCGTCTACGTCGCGCTGCGCGCCGCCGACCGGGGAAGGGCCCCCCACCCCGCCCGGGAGGGCCGGATGCTGCACGAGATCCGGGAGGGGCTGCACTGGCTGATCCACAAGGCCCCGGGACTCTGGGAGCTCTCGATCTCCGCGCTCTTCCTGAACTTCTTCAGCACCATCTTCGCCACGTTCATCGTGGTCTACGTGGTGGAAGTTCTCCACGGTACCCCGCTCACCTACGGGCTCTTCCTGGCCACCATGACCGGAGGAATGGCCGTAGGGTCCCTCATCGTGGGACGGACTCGGGCGACCCGCTGGGCGGGCAAGGTGTGGGTCCTCTCCTACGGAGTAGGGGCGGGCCTCGCCCTCCTCACGATGGCCCTCGTCCCCGGGCTCCTGGTCTCCTTCGTTCTCATCTTCGTCTATAACGTGCTGCTCGGATTCTCGGGCAACGCGTGGCTCACGGCCGCCCAGACCGTGGTCCCTTCCGAAGTCCAGGGTCGATACTTCGCCCTCGACGGGATCCTCAGCTGGGGCATCCTCCCGATCGCTCAGATCACCGGAGGGCTCCTCATCGAGGCCCGAGGTATCGGTTTCGCGGTGGAGGTGGCAGGGATCGGGCTCCTCGGCTCGGGATTCCTCTCCATGCTGGGACGGAACCTCTGGAAGTTCGGCACCCCTGCGTGAGGA